>JBGTHH010001115.1:0-3963 GCA_041746275.1 Pirellulaceae bacterium
GGCAATCGCACGAGATTCTGATAGGAATCCTGAAAGCGAATTTTTTCGAGGGATTGAGGAATCATTGGGGCTCGCTAGCAGCCCATTTACGGCCATGGGGCGACGCAATGCCAAGACAACCTTGCAGGTCGACTTGCGGTCAAGCGTAATCGATGCCGCGTTCTTTAGCCTCATGGTCGGACTCGGGGAGACGTATCTGACTGCGTTCGCGCTGGCGTTGCAGGTCTCCGAAATCGCCACGGGATTGTTGGCCGCTGTCCCGATGCTCGTGGGAGCCACGCTGCAACTTGGCTCGCCGTGGTGTGTCCGGCTACTCGGATCGCACCGCCTGTGGGTCGTCTACTGCGCCGCGGCCCAAGCCCTCTGCTTGCTCATGGTGCCCCTGGCCGCGATCGCCGGTTCGTGGCGACTGGCGATTCTTTACGTCGCTTCCTCGTTGTATTGGGCCAGCGGACTGGCGACCGGTCCGGCATGGAATACATGGGCCGAAGAAATCATCCCGCTCCGTATTCGCACCCGCTTCTTCGCGTGGCGTTCGCGTCTCTCGCAGCTCTCCTTGTTGACGGGATTCGCGACCGGCGGTTTGTTGTTAGCCTTTGCGAAGCCACGCGGCACGGTCATTGCGACATTCTGCGCGATCTTTGTCGTCGCGGGACTGTGCCGCCTGGTTTCGGCGGCCGCTCTGTTTCGACAGAGCGAACCTTCCGCCGGACGGGCCGCTGAGGGACACAAGAGCCTCTGGGGCGTATCACGCGGGTTTCGCGGCCAAGCCGGTGGTCGGTTGTTGATGTATCTGTTCGCGGTGCAGGTCGCTGTGCAGTTAGCGGGTCCTTTCTTCGCGCCGTTCATGTTGGCTCGTCAAAAGATGACCTACACGGAATTCATGGTTCTGATTGCCTTGGGCTTCGCGGGCAAAGTGCTGGCCTTACCGGCTTGGGGGCGACTGGCCAAACGAGCTGGTTTGCGTCCGCTGATGTGGATCGGCGGCGTCGGTATCGTGCCGCTCTCGGGCTTCTGGCTCGGCTTGCAGTGGATCGAACACCCGATCTGGTATCTGGCCTTTATCCAGGTGTTTGGAGGCATCGTCTGGGCGGCCTACGAGCTGGCGTTTTTCTTGTTGTTCTTCGAGACCATTCCGCGCGACGAGCGGACGAGCGTCTTAACGCTGTATAACTTCGGCAACGCCCTGGCTTTGGTGGTCGGAGCCGCGCTCGGCGCGAGCTGGCTGTGGTTCGTGGGCGAATCTCGTGACTCGTACTTGCAACTCTTCGGCATTTCGTCGGCTGCCAGATTGCTCGCCTTGGGGTTCCTCCTGCGCGTCCCACAGATGGACATCAAGTCCGTCAAGCTGTCGATCCGCACACTCGGCCTGCAAGCTTCCAATGGCAGAAGCGTCGATCAGCCCGTGTTATCCGCGTTGGAAGACGATTGATGCCGACGACTTGAAAGCGATGTCCTCAACCGAACGGCCCTGGATTTCGGCCGTATATCCAGACACTAAGGCAAAGCAAAACGACGCAGTTGCCCATGGCGATCTCGGCAGAGGATCTGGCGATTCGCGACAACCACGTGCGGCCAGACATCATCGTGGGCAAGACGGCTGATTCGAGTTAGCTCCTGATAAGACTTGTTAGTCGTCGCGGCAATGTCGGCCAGCGTCAAATCGCCTCGTCCCGCCCAAACAATCAGCTTTTCATCGGACGTAACGACCAGCGAGCCGGCATCGCCGACGGACGGACCTTGCCACACGAGCTCTCCTGTTTGCCAATCGAGACAACGCAATCGGTTCCACGCTACGTAAATTCGATCACGATGGATCACCGGCGTACAGGCTTTCGAGCCGAACGGTTGTTCCCAAACTTTCTCCGCGCCACGCAAAGTAATGTGTAGCTTGCACATGGCCTGATGATTGTATTCGGAGGTGATCAAGACGCAGTCGTCCCGCACGGCGGGGCTGGCGATGTTGTTGGCGAAGTCGGTGATCCACGGATACGTAGCGACTGTTTCGCCGGCATGCGCGGCATCGAGTCGTACGACCAGCAAGCCGTCAAACGTCAATGACGCAACGCACGGCACGCCCTCGACCGTGATGAGTGACAATCCTCCAGTGTGCCCGGCGACGTGAGTGGCCTGGGATCGCCAGGCTTCGTTGCCGGTTCGCTTGTCAAAGGCCACGATCGTTCCCGTTGGGCCACCAACTTCGACCAGTAGCCACTCGTCATGTACAAGGGGCGCGGTCGTATAACCATAGTCGCGTTGACCGCTACGACCGACCTTGGCTCGTCGGGGCATGTGGAAGTCGTCATAGAGATTCCGCTGCCAGATCTGGGATCCAGCGTGTCGCGCATCCCAACAGTGCAAGTCGCCATCGGCGCTCAGCGTGTACAGGAACTGCGTGGCCGGATCGAACTCTGGAGTCGAGGACGGTCCCGAGTACAAACCTTCATCGCCCGTAGCGTTACGACCGTAGCGCGGCGATTTGTAAGTTGTCGACCACACCACGTTGCCGGTTGGAGATGCCAGACACGAGACGATGTTCAGGCCATCGCGATGTCCCAGCGTGAAGATCTGCTGCCCGATCACCAACGGCGACGAAGCTCCTTCGCCAACATTAGCCGTCCAGGTTGGCTTCGAGTCGATCCACCGAGAACCGTCCCAAGCCGAGGCTTCGGAAACGACGCCGTCTCGCTGCGGGCCGCGCCAGTGCGGCCAGTCCGCAGCCGATGTCCCGAGTGATTGACTCAGGCAGAGGGACAAAATCGCCAACGTGCGGAGCAAGCCAAATCCCAATGAACGAAGACTTGTAAACAGACTGGGCATGCTTCGGCCTCATAAAACGATCAAGCATCTTGTTTGGGCGGATACTAAGCAAGTTCTCGTGATTCATCGAGAAAATTCGGCGGATTTCGCGTCGATGCAGCGAGCGGTTGGAAAAAGTACCACGCGAATCCGTCGGGGAGTTGCGGCGACGCGGAGAATTCCAGATGAATCACGCGGCGCTGGCATCGAGTCCTGGGATGTGACGGGCCGCTACAGTGTGAAAGCAAGGGTCTCATGGCCAGCACATCGCCCGCATTGGCGACGATGAGCCTGCCAACGCCTGCGACTTCGGTCGTGCTGCTCCCATGATGTGAGCCGGGGATCACCCGTAACGCGCCATTTTCCTCGGTGGCATCGTCCAAATGAATGCGTAGCGTCAGCATCGTAGCGAGCAGACTCGGGGGTGCCTCGACGTGGGGAACGCCTGCCTTAAAAGTCGGTTTGCGAAACAGCGACGATGGCAAATGATTGTCGCGGACGGCGATCGTCAGATCCTTATGCCACGGCAACGACCACGAGCGTTCCGGGGGTTTGTCAAAAAACAAGCCTCTTACGAGCCCTGCGTCCGGTCCAAGCACTTGCCGGAGGAGATCGGTCAGCGGCGATCGATTCCAAATCCGCGTCGCATCGGGGAACAGTTCGAGGAGGTTGCGTAACGCGTAGACCCGTTCATCGCGACTGCGCACCGAGGCGGACGATGGAGGCAGGCTGTTCAGACAGTCCGTCAGTCGTGTGACCGAATCCCGCACTTCATCTGCCGAATACACTTGCGCCAGTAGGACGTAACCATCGCGTTCGAGTTGAGCGTGCCAATTCATATTCGTGACCGTGGCGTCGTGGGGCGTTCCGTCGCAGGGCTTACCTCAGACCATCGTCGCTGGCTGGCCGGAGGTACGCAAGATGGACCTCAGCGCTTGCCCGACAGCGTTTGCCAGATTTTTTCGCTAACCTGTGACACGGACGACGCGTTTCTACGCTGATATCGATGAGGCTTCGGGTGAACTGTTCTCGCACGGGACCTCTGATATCGAACGAGAGTCTGTAAAGCATTTATGAGAAGGAGTTAGCGATGAAACGTTGGTTGGTGCTCGCGTTTGGCGTGCTGAGTTATGCGATGTTCCTGGGGGTGTTTTTGTATGCGAT
>JBGTHH010001116.1:0-3095 GCA_041746275.1 Pirellulaceae bacterium
CCGCCAAGACCGCCGACTCCTTTTTGACGAATGCGAAACGCACATTCTCCAACAACGATGGCGGTGCCTTCTCGCCGTGGAGTTCGCGCAGCTTTGGCTTCGGATCGAACAAGTCAATGTGGCTAGGAGCTCCAGCCGGCAAAATGAAAATGCATTGCTTGGCCTTGGCCGGCAACGGCGATGGCTTGGGTGCCAGCGGATTGCTGGACGATTCGTCGGCCAGCAGCCCCTCGCGCTGTAATAACGCGGCTAGTGCGGCGGCTCCCAGCCCCGAGGCGCTGGACGTGAAGAAGCCGCGGCGACTTTGCTCGAACGTGGATTCCGGGAAAGGCATATCGGGATTCCTGTAACAGAACTAATCACGCGTAATGAACTCATCCAAGTTGATCAGCGTACGTCCAATGACGATCCAATTCGCCAGCTCCACCGTCGTCACACCGGGCGGAGCAACCTGCTTGCCGACGATGCGCGGGGCGCTGTCCGCTTCGCGCGCTAACCACTCGGCCTGAGCTTGATACAGAGCGACCACGTCATCCAATTCGGCTGCGGTCGCTGACCGCGAAAGCGTTAAGGCGAACGCGTACTGAGCCCGCTCGCGCGTGGTCTGATCGGGATCGGCGGAATTCGGTATGGCGTGTACCACACGAGCACCCAGCGCCTGGGCACACTCGTGAAAGGCCGGATCGTTCCATAACGTCAACGCTTGCAGCGGCGTGTTGCTGGAGCTCCGCTGGGCACACGTCTCGGTCGAGTCCGGCGAATCGAAGACCATCAACATCGGATACGGCGAGGTGCGTTGAAAGAAGGTGTAGAGCCCCCGTCGATATGCATCACCTCCCGGACTAATTTGCCATTTGGCGCTGTTCGCATAGGTCAGTCCCGAGTATTCCGCAGGCTGCGGCGGCCGGACACTGGGTCCACCAATCCTGGTATCGAGCAAGCCGCTCGCCGCCAGGGCGACATCGCGTATCGTTTCGGCTTCGACACGCCGTCGTGGATAACTCGCCAACAACACGTTCTCTGGATCGGTCTCCGACAAGTCGGCTCGCACTTCCGCAGCCTGACGGTAGGTCGCGGAGGTCACGATCGCGCGCAAGACTTCCTTAATGTTCCAACCGCCATCGCGGAACTCGCTGGCCAGCCAATCGAGCAACTCGGGATGCGTTGGCAATTCCCCTTGAAGCCCAAAATCATCCACCGTGTTGACGATGCCGCGGCCAAAGATCCGTTGCCACATCCGATTCACGGTGACACGGGCCGTCAGCGGGTTGTTGCGATCGAACAACCAGCGGGCGAAATCGAGTCGATTGGGTTGGGCCTCACTCGCCGGAAGCTCCGGTAGCACGGTCGGCGTACAAGGTTGAACGGGATCGCCAGGATTCAAAAAGTCGCCCCGAATATGAATCGCGGCCGGTCGTAGCGTGGCCAATTGAAGCACCGCCTGCGCTTTCACTTCATCCGTCTTGGGCGCGTTCTTCGCGTGCTGCTCGACCAGCTTGTTCAAACGACCCCACTCCCGATCGACGTACTGTTTGTAGTACGCGGCGATTACATCCCGCTGAGCTGCGGATCGGGTGTTGGCGTCTTGAGCCAACGCGTCGGCGATCTCGCTGGGCAACCCCTCCAAGGTCGGCGCGGCGTGGGATGTGACCGACAATCGAAACCGACCGAGATTGTGCGAACTGCCCGCGTAGTTCTGTTCGAGCACCAGCGTCAGCTTAGTGCCTGGCTCAACATCGCAGGGCTGTTCGGTCGAAAACACAGCCACATGTCGCTGGCCGATCTGCGGACTAATGGCCCAGCCATCACTGGCGTCGTCATTGATCGCACGTGCGACTTCCCAATCCTTTTGAGAAAAATCGGCTTGTGCTTGCGTCAATGCAACGGATCGTGCTTCTCCCGGGGAAGTCATGGATTCGGTCAGCAGGCGAAACGTGGTTAAGACAAAGTTGCCATTCTCGGCGCGACCGGGTCCTTGCTTCGCGAGGCTCTTGTCCGGCAGGACTTCCAACCGCACGGCCGTGATGTTTCCTGAGGGAGCCAGCGCTTCGGCAGTGTACACATCCGAGGCGACATTCGGCCCCTTCGCCAACCACGACGCATCCGATTGACGTTCGAAGGTAGCACCATGCTTTGAACTCACAGCCTGGACTGCCAAAGTCCGCCACACAACCGAGTCGGTCACGGCCGATTGTTCCCAGGCGGCTTGTGCGGCTGGCAGACGAGTCCGTTCGTATTCGGCAACGGTTGCGGACAGCCTTGCGTGCTCGCGATCGAACAGTTCTTGGGCGCGACGCAATCGCGCCTGATCGACGGGCAAGGGAGCAGCGACGTCCACTTCGTTGATGCTGTTAAAGAACGCATACAACTGAAAATACTCGCGCTGGGTCAGTGGATCGTATTTGTGCGAATGGCATTGGGCGCAGCCCACCGTCAAACCCAGCCAGATGGCCCCCACCGTATTCGTGCGGTCGACCGTCTTCTTCACGCGGTCTTCCTCGGGGTCGGCACCACCTTCGGTGTTATGGAGCGTGTTGCGATGAAAGCCACTGGCAACTTGCTGTTCGAGCGTCGCATCCGGAAGCATGTCGCCGGCGATCTGATCGATGCTGAACTGATCGTAAGGCAGATCGGCGTTGATGGCGTCGATGACCCAATGGCGATACCGCCAAGCGAACGGACGCACGCGATCTTTCTCATATCCGTCGCTGTCCGCGTAGCGTGCCAGGTCCAGCCAATGTCGCCCCCAACGTTCGCCGTAATGCGGCGAGGCCAGAAGCCTCTCGACCAATCGCTCGTAGGCATCGGGGCGAGTGTCCTGAAGGAACTCCACGAGTTCTTCGGGGGTCGGCGGTAAACCGATCAGGTCCAAGTACACACGCCGCATGAGTGTCTCGCGCGGAGCAGGTCGGGCCGGTTGGACACCCTCCGCTTCAAGTCGCTGCCAAACGAACGTATCGATCGGATGGATCGTCGCCGAAGCCGCTCGAACTGCGGGAGGCACTGCTCGTGTTAGCGGCTGAAACGACCAATGCTTCGAGCCGCTCGCGGCGGTGTCGGCACTATCGGGCCACGACGCTCCCTGATCAATCCAG
>JBGTHH010001117.1:0-8644 GCA_041746275.1 Pirellulaceae bacterium
GACGTGCGGGGCGACATTGGACGAGCTGGGTTGGGTTTCGTAGCCGCCTTGTGCGTAAGCGATCTCGGTGCCGATGTAACCGGTCCCGTAGTCACCGTAGGCGGCCATGCAGACCGTCGCGTCACGCCGCATCGCTTGAGCGGCCAGTTGGTATTCGACGAACAACTCGCCTGGCATGTGCAGGATGTAAACGCTGCCCAACTTCAGGCACGAGAGCTCGATCGGATCTCCGTGTTGTCGGCGGAGCACGAAGCCCAATTTTGCAGCCGCCGTGAGCCGTTCGCCCTCAGTAGCCTCCTCATTCGCCAGCGTGTCGCGAAGGGTTTGGGCATCGAGATAAGTGGCCAGCGGCAGTTGGACGGGCTGCACACGCCACTCGACATTGGCGGCAGTCAGCGGAACTTTCTTGGTCGCCTCCCAAGCCCGCCGCATCCCTTCGGACATACGTTGCGTCAAGACGACGCGCAGCGCGGGCGTGCCATCGTTGTACTTGCCGGCCGCCACGTTTCCTGAGGCACCGTTGAAGTGAACGAGCTTCAAACCGCCGAGTTCACGCTCTCGCTCGGCGCGTGCCAAGCCCACGAATTCCGAGGTCACATCTCCTTTCCCAAAGTAGCTCTGCGGATGCGTCGCGTAATAACTCAGGCAGACGATCGGCTTGTCGTCATGGTAGAAGGTCAGCATCTTGAGCAGAGGATCGATCACCCCTTCGGGCGCGGCCAAAGCTTCGTCGACGCGCGAGGCACTCAATTCGTAACCTTGAATCCGAGCCGCTTCGACCAACCGCGACAGAATCGGCTCAGGAATGCGGTACGAACTGGAGCGGGCGATCGCCACGCGTCCGTCGGGACCCAGGATCCGGCGATTCGAGGCGACCTTCTCGATGCGACCTTGCCCCACGCCCAAGTGAGTCACCGGTTGAGCCTGCGATAGGGCTTCACGCACGGCGTCAGCGGCGTTCTCCAGCGTTTTCCTCACGAACGGGACATCGAAGCGTCGGCCCGCCAAGCCGTACGGAGCGGCCAGTTCCTCGGCGGTGAAGTCGCATCGTACGCCATCGTGTTGATGCAGCACATGGACGGCCACGCGATCGGTCGTGGTTCCCGCGGCACGTGCCAATGTCTCGCGCCAGACATCGTGTCCGCCATTGGCGATGCCAATCCAATCGACCGCGCACAGCACGATCGGCGAACCGGCACCGAGCAATACGATGCCCCGAGCGCTGAGCGGATCCTCGATCGAGCGGACTGGCGCGTACGCGACCGGGCTGCCCAGGGGTGGAGTGGCATCGGTCTCGAACACGGCCACTTGGAGAGGACTCGCCGTGTTCTCCGCCCGCGCGGATGTGGCCGTCAGACCGACCAGCAAACTCGCCAGCGCCGCGAACGCATGGACGGCGTTCCAGATACTTCCAGGTATAACAGGCATGATCAATGACTCCCGGGTGGTCGTTCTTCCAGTGACAAGTCCGCTCATCGCGTGTCTATCGTAACGTACACGGAACGACAACGCACGCGCGGCCTGCGGTCTGATCACACGATCCCCCGAGATCGTCGAACGGAATTGGGACGGGATCGAGCAGGTCCCCTGAGTTTGCTACTGGAATGGGCATTGCCACGTAGGCTATCCTGTATCCTACTTTCTGGAGTCGTACCGTTTAACGGAGGTAGTTGCCATGGCACGTGGCCTGTTGTTTCTATTGCTGGTCTTGTCTGCTGGGGTCGCGTCGGCCAGCGATCGTTGGACGCAACTTCAAGGCGATGCGCTGCGTTCGGGTAACGCGCCGCACGAAGTGTTGCAACTGCCACTCGGCTTGCTGGGGACGATCCCGCTGACCGATGCGATCCTGGCTGCCCCCGTCGTGGCTGACGGAACGGTCTATGTGGTGGATGGATCAGGAGTCGTCACGGCGATCGACACGCGGACGCTACAGGTCCGCTGGACGTTCGCCACACAGGGCGGTCTCGGAAATTGCAACAACGTCGCCGCACCGGCCATCGCGGGCAAGTTTCTCCACGTGGGCACGGCCGCAGGCTACTACTATGTCCTCGATCGAGAGACGGGAACGGTGGTGAAGGAACTGGACTGCCGCGAGCCAATCTTCTCCGCTCCGGCTGTCGGTGCGGACCGCGTCTACTTCGCGACGCTTGGCTCGCGAGTCTATGCCGTCGAGCCGAACGGCGACGTCGCCTGGACTTGGGACTTTGTGAAAGAAGTCATCGGCTTCGACGGCGATCGCTGGCGCGGCGAGGATTGGTTGGCCTTTCGCCAAGATCGCGTCACGTGGCGCGATCACTTTGTCTGTTCCCGCGACCTTAGTTTGATCGACAAGACGATCGTCATACCGGCAGGCGGACGCACGGTCTTTCTGGAGGATGCGGGCAGTTCCCCGCAACTTCGCGCGGTGGGCGAGATACCCGCGTACGCCGGATCGGAGTATCCCGCCACGTTTGGCCAAAGTGCTGATGCCGCGGGCAATGTTTATGTGCAATGGCATCGCCGCGATAATGCGGGGCGAGTCGAGAAGTTGCGAATGGTGGATGGACAGGTGCAAGCCGACTTCGTGCCCGGCACCGAAACCGCGATTCACTTGCCCGGACTCCTGAGCTTCGCCTCGGTCAGCATCCGCGGTTCGGACGTGTATCGTGTGCGTCCCGAATATGGACTCGGATTGTGTCGGCACTCGGCCGGACAAGCGGAACCCGTCGTGATGTGTGCGGCTCCGGCGATCTCACCGCCCGTGTTGACTCGCGATCACGCGGTGTACGGTGGCTTGGATGGGCAAGTCCACGTGGTGCCGTTGGCGGGTGGTGAGGCAACCTCGCTACCGACGGCGTTTGGAGCAACGATATCGGCACCGATCGCCGTGGCCGACGGGCGGATCTATGTGCCCAGCGAGGACGGGTATCTCTACATCTTTGGTGCCGATGGAAAGGCCGCCTTACCCGAGCAAGAGCTCGATGTGCAACGCATTCGCAGTCCGCTCACGGGTCCGTTGGTTGATGCGAAATTTGACTGGTACACAAACTATGGCGACTTCGGCTCGACCAATGCCAACGATCAAGGACTTGAACCGCCGCTACGCATGCGTTGGGCCCGTCGGCTGGAAGGCACAGTAAAGCATCTGCCGGTGTGTGGCGGCGGTCGGTTGTATACGCATACGGCGGAAGGTCAGATCATCGCTGTCGAACAGGACACGGGGCGTTTGTTGTGGCGCAAGTATTGGCCCGAGGTCTATCTGTCGTTTACCTCCCCGTTGTATGTCGATGGCAAGTTGTTGGTGCCCCAAGCGGGCATCACGAAGTCGCGCGTTCGTTGCTTGGATGCCGCCACCGGCGATCTGCTGTGGGAAGCTCCGTTCACCGGCTCGCCAAGTTGGAGCCGGCAGTTCCCGCCGCTGGTGCATGGCAAGGTCGCGATCTATGCCTCGGGTTCCGGTAAGTACGCCGCTCAGGGTTCCGAGAAGCCCTTCACATTCAAAGGCGATCCGTTGGTGCCGGCCGACAAGTCGGAGGTCATGAGCTGGATCTATTCCAACGACAATCCCTACTATCCGGCCGACAACCGGCCGCGACTGTGGGCGTGGGATTTGGAAACGGGGAAGGTGGTTTGGGAGAAGGACTTCTCCGAATACGGTCGCGGCGGCAACGACTGTGGCATCTGCTTGCTGGACGGCAAGCTCTATTATTCGACGTTCTTCGGCTATGCCGCGAGCCAACGCGTGCGACGCGGGCTGCCGCCGGAACACAACGGGCTGACCGCTTGCTTGGAACCCGAAACGGGTGAAGTCGTCTGGCTGACCAACAAGTATTATGTGACGGCCAAATGTACGTTGAGTGGACGTGATGGCCGCATCTACATCGGCGGCTACAACCCGGCGAACGAGAGCACGAAGGACCGTTTTGTGTGGTGCTTGGACGCGCGGGATGGTTCGCTGGTCTGGCAGTCGGATGTTGTGACTTCCGCCTTGAATGTCGTGACGGTCGGGGAACAGTTTATTTTCTCCAACGCGCTGCGCGGACGCGGTAATGTGTTTGATCGAGAAACTGGAAAAGTAGTTGGTAGCGTCGGCCACAATTACGCCTGCTGTCGCTTCACGCTGTCCGAGCCGTTCGTGTTGGGTGCCAACATGGACATGATCGATTTGTCCCAGGATGGCAAGCTCGTTTCGACGGGCCCCGCGATCGACTCGCGCGAGTGTTTGGGGGCCGTGGTTTCCAATGGCCGGATCTTCTACACGTCACAAGCCAGCGGGTTTGTCGTTTCGCAAACCTTCGGCGAGGAAGCCAAGTCGCTGCCGGCGGTGTGGGAGCGGCCGTAACTCGCAACTCGAGTTCTGACGGGCAAGTGTGTGATTGCTATTCTCCAGAGAAAGGTTTTTCGTGATCAATCTTGTCGCATGGTCGCTGTTGAGTTTCGTCGTTAGCGCGGAGGATTTGTCGTGTTTGCCAGCCGCAACGACTGGCCCCGCACCGTCGACTCTGTTTTATGCTCGCCTGCAACAGGAAGCCTATGCCGCAATGGAACGTCGCGGTGACGCCTACGAACAGGTCAAGACTCCCGAGCAGATTCACGCGTATCAACAGCGGATGCGCGAGTTCTTCGTGCGGCAACTGGGCGGGTTCCCCGAGCGAAATGACTTGAACGCACAAGTCCTGGGGACGATCGACGGCGATGGTTATCGCATTGAAAAGGTGATCTTCGAGAGTCAGCCGCAGCACCACGTGACGGCGAACCTGTATCTGCCCAGTGGCTCCGGTCCGTTTCCTGGCGTGTTGGTTTCAAGTGGTCACAGCCGGACCGCGAAGGCCGCCGAATACAACCAGCGTGTCGGGATCGCCTTGGCCAGTCATGGCATCGCGGCCCTGTGTTACGATCCGATCGGGCAAGGCGAGCGGTCACAGATTTTGACCGCGACGGGGCAACCGCAGTTCAGTGGTACGACGCACGAGCACTTCCTGGTCGGCGTCGGCTCGATTCTCGTTGGCACCAACACGGCTCGATATCGCGTCTGGGATGCCATACGAGCGATCGACTATCTCCAGAGCCGGCCCGATATCGATGGAGAACGGATCGGCATGACAGGCTGCTCGGGGGGCGGAACGTTGACGAGCTACGTCATGGCACTCGACGAGCGGGTGGCGTGTGCCGCACCAGCTTGTTATCTCACCACGTTCCGTCGACTGATCGAAACGATTGGACCTCAAGACGCCGAGCAAAACATCTTCGGTCAATTGGCCTATGGATTGGATCACCCCGATTACATTTTGTTGCGAGCCCCGCGCCCCACGTTGATCAGCGCCACGACCGGAGACTTCTTTGACATTCAGGGAACTTGGGACACTTTGCGACAAGCCAAACGGTGGTACACGAAGCTTGGTTTTCCCGAGCGAGTCGACGTGGTGGAGGCCGAGGGGAATCATGGCATCCAGCCCGCGAATTTGGCCGCGATCACGCAATGGTTTCAGCGTTGGTTGCTCGGTAAAGATGCCGCAGTCACGCTGCCCGAGATGACCATCCGTTCCGAACAGGAGTTGCTTTGCACCACGGCGGGACAAGTGCTTCTGCTGCCGGGTGAACGCTCGGTGTTCGATCTGAATGTCGAACGAGCACAACAACTCGCCGAAACGCGGCGTGAACTGTGGGAGCGCGGAACGCCAGCCGAGAAATTGAACGCGGTACGCAAAACGGTCGGCGTGCGTGCCTTGCAGGATCTACCGGCACCGACGCGGGACAAGGCGGGGCGTGTTGATCGCGAAGGCTACCACATTGACAAGCTGGTCTTGCACACCGATTCGGGAGTGCCCTTGCCCGCGCTGACGTTCCACCCCAAAGAGCCTCGGGACGATGCGTATCTGTATCTTCATGACGGAGGCAAAACCGCCGACAGTGCTCCGGGCGGCGCGATCGAGAAGCTCGTTCAGGAAGGCTTTGTCGTAGTCGCGGTCGATCTGCGTGGGCAAGGCGAGACGGCCAGTGGAACGGGCCAGCCGGATGCGCTGCTGGGCGACTGGAAGCCGTTCTACTTGGCTTATTTGCTGGGCAAATCCTACGTTGGCATGCATACCGAAGACGCGCTCGCCGCCGGGCATTTCGTGGCGTACTATCAGACCGAGAAGCCTCGACAAGTTCACTTGGTGGGAGTCGGTCAAGCGGCGATTCCCGCCCTCCATGCGGCGGCGTTGGAACCGGAGTTGTTCACCACAGTCACGCTGCGTCGCGCGCCCCGCGATTGGAACTCAATCGTGGGCCAGTCCGCTCCCGCCTCGCGTTTGACCAGCACGGTCCATGGTGCGCTCGCGGTCTACGATCTGCCCGATCTCGTCCGGTCGCTCGGCAAGGACAAGATTGTCATCGAGTCCCACGAGTGACCTTCCCGCTTCCCACCTGCTTATCCAAGGTGCCTCGCCATGCTGCCGCGAATGCCAAGAGCCTGTCCGAAAAGGGGTCAGACCCTCTCCAGCGAGGCCAAAAAACAAGTGAAGTCGACTCGCCTCCAAAGGGTCAGACCCCTTTTCGAACAGGCTCATAGTGCTCGCCTCCTGATCGTCATTCTGTTCGGCGGCTGGTGCGTGGGATACGCCACGCCCACGCAGGGCGATGTGGGGCAACCATTTCAAGTCGTGGTCGAAGCGGACGTGATGGTGCCGATGCGCGACGGAACGCTGCTGGCCACCGATCTGTATCGACCTGCACGTGAAGGTAAGCCCGTCGAGGAACGGCTGCCGGTGATTCTGACGCGAACTCCGTATAACAAGAACGGAAATCGCTCGCTGGGCGAGTACTATGCAGCGCGGGGCTATGTCTTTGTCGCCCAGGATACACGCGGTCGATATGGGTCGGCAGGCGTCTGGCATTGGCTGACGGATGATGGTCCGGACGGAGTGGATGCGGCGGCCTGGATCGCCGCACAGTCCTGGTCCAACGGCCGCATGGGCATGATCGGCACGTCGTACGTCGGCGGAACGCAACACGCGTTGGCGATGGAGGGCTCGCCACATCTGACAACCGTGATTCCGGTCGACGCGGTCTGCAATATGGGTTACGCCAGCATGCGAAACGGTGGTGCCTTCGAGATGCGATTCTGGAACTGGATCATGATGAACGCCGGACGAGGCAGTCGCGCTGCCACCGATCCCGGCATGATGGCGGTCCTCAAGGAAATGGCGGACAACAGGCATCATTACCTGCGGCACTTGCCACTGCGACCGGGAACCACCCCGCTGAAGCTCGCTCCCGAGTACGAGGAGTGGCTGGTCGCCGCCATGCGGCAGGGAGCTAACGATGACTTTTGGAAACAGAACAACATCATCGACTACTCGGATCGCTATCAGGACATTCCGGTGTATCTGGTGGGTGGCTGGTACGATTCTTGGGCGAGCAACACGACAGCTTCGTATCGGGCTTTGAGCAGCCGGCTAACCAGCCCGGTCTTTCTGATCATGGGGCCGTGGATTCATGGCGCGCAAGGTTCCGCGACGCATGGCCAAGTCAGTTTCGGGAGTGAAGCGGCGATCAGCGATCCGTTGGCTTGGCGATTGGCTTGGTACGATCGTTGGCTCAAAGACATCGAGACGACGGTTGGCAAAGTGGCCCCTTTCAAAACGCCCGTGCGCATTTTTGTGATGGGGACCGGCGATGGAAGCAAGACGGACGACGGGCTGCTCAATCACGGTGGTTACTGGCGCGATGAGCACGAGTGGCCGCTGGCTCGCACCCAATCGACATCGTGGTACCTGCACGCTGACGGACAATTGTCTCCCGACGAGCCGCGCGACGACGAAGGTTCCACGAGTTACGAATTCGATCCGAGCGATCCCGTACCGACGATCGGCGGCAATATTTCTTCCGGCAACGACATCATGTTGCAGGGAGCCTGGGATCAGCGCGGCGGGCCGCACGTTTGGAACTGGCCTCACCCATTGCCGCTATCGGCTCGTAATGATGTTGTGGTGTTTCAGTCCGAGCCGCTGGAAGCCGATCTCGAAGTGACGGGTGAATTGACGGTCGAATTGTGGGCTTCGTCCACGGCGGTTGATACCGATTTCACCGCCAAACTGATCGATGTCTATCCGCCGAGTCCGGATTTTCCCGGCGGTTTCGATCTGAATATCGGCGACGGCATCTTGAGGGCTCGATTTCGCGAGTCATTGGTGGAGGAAAAGTTGCTGACTCCGGGCGAGGTCAGCAAACTGACGATTCGGTTGTATCCCACGTCGAATGTATTTAAGCGAGGTCACCGCATACGCGTCGACATTTCGAGCAGCAACTTCCCTCGCTTTGACGTCAACCCAAACACCGGCGAGCCGTTGAACCAGCAACGTCAATCACAAACGGCCATCAACAGCATTCAGCACAACCGAGCCCATCCCTCGCGCATCGTGCTACCCGTGATCCGTTGAAACGAAGCTTGCCGTCGCGATCCTGCATTACTCCGCGACGAGCGATAAACCCCTGCTCGTTATTCGAGATAATCGGAAAGGAAGCTTTACATCCCGAAAGCCGCGAGATAGAACATTATCCCACGGGCGTTATCCGCGATAATCGGTTCGACTACTTGTTCGCCTAATCAAACAACATCAGCTTCCGGGACGGCGGCGACGCATGATTGAGGCTGTCACGGAATCACTTGGACTCCGAGACC
>JBGTHH010001118.1:0-4821 GCA_041746275.1 Pirellulaceae bacterium
CGTCCTGGCCGACGCGCGGCAGCATGTGGGCGTTCTGACGTACGTCACCCTGTGGGACATTGCCACCAATGATGCGTGGTGTCGTGATCATGGACCGATGTTTTTGAAACACGGATCGGGGAATGGTGTCGGCGGCAAGGAAGAGATGGCGCTGGTCGATTGGGAGTACAACGCTTGGGGCGGGAAGTATCCGCCGTTTGACAAAGACAACGCAGTGCCGGGTCACATCGCCGAGCGACTCGGCTGTCGACGATTCGCTCCCGGTATCGTTTTGGAAGGCGGTTCGGTCGAAGGAAATGGTCGCGGCACGATCCTGACCACGGCCACTTGCCTGCTGAACGATAATCGCAATCCGGGCATCGATCGCGAAACCATCGAAGCCTATCTAATTGACTATCTGAGTGCGAAAAAAATCATTTGGCTGCCGCGCGGAGAGCTGGAGGGAGATGACACCGACGGACACATCGACCAACTCGCTCGTTTTGTGAACCCTCACACTATCGTCGCCGCTTGGGAAGATGATCCCGCGGATAGCAACCACGAACCGTTGCGACAGAATTTCGAAGCGCTCGCTCAAGCCACCGACCAGGATGGCCAGCCATTCCGCGTGGTTCGACTGCCGCTGCCGAAACCGAAGTTCCAGGACGAGCAACGATTGCCCGCCTGCTACTGCAATTTCTATATCGCGAACGGCGTGGTGGTCGTCCCGCAATTCGACGACCCGGCTGATGCGATCGCCCTGCGGATTCTGCGGGAACTTTGTCCCGATCGCGAGGTCGTGGGAGTTCCGTCGCTGGATCTGGTTTGGGGGCTCGGTTCCTTCCACTGCCTGACGCAGCAACAACCAGCGTGACCGGGTTACAGTTCGAGATACTCTTCGAGCGATTCGCGCATGACGTTGGCGTCGGGAGTGATTCCGGTCCAGATCTTGAAGCCAATCACTCCTTGATTGACGAGCATGCCCAACCCGTCCAAGGTCGTGCAACCGCGTTTGGCCGCTTCGGTCAGGAAGACGGTTTGAGGCGGGTTGAAGATGACGTCGGCCACAACCATGCCCGGTTGCAGCGAGTTGTAGTCCAGCGGCACGCGTGCCGCCGCGTTGCCAAGTCCAATGGAGGTGGCATTGATGACGACCTCGGTCCCTTCCTCGACGGTGTAATCACCGCTCCAGGGTGTGAACTTCGCCGCTACCTTCACGCGTTCGTTCAGCAAGTCGACCAACTCCTGGCCGCGTTGTGGCGAGCGATTGACAATCGTGATCTCGGCCACTCCCGACAAACCCAACTCGACCGCGATCGCGCGTGCCGCTCCGCCAGCGCCGAGGATGACGACTCGCTTTCCTTCCGGGGAGGTGACATCGCGTAACGATTGGACGAAGCCTTTGCCGTCGGTATTCTCGCCCATCAACTTCTCGCCCACGCGGTTGACGCAGTTCACCGCGCCCATCATTTCCGCCGCGTCGCTCAACCCGTCCAGATACGGAATGACCGCGACCTTGTGCGGGATGGTGAAATTGCCGCCCTTGAATCCCATCGCGCGCATCCCGCGCAGGGCATCCTCTAAATTTTTCGAAGGAACCTCGAGCGTCAGGTATCGCCAATCCAACCCGGCGGCCGCAAAGGCTCGCTCGATCATGAACTGAGTCGGATTCCCCGCCACAGGCTGACCCATGCAGCAGACGATCTCTTGTAGCGAATCGGATCCCGGCACCCGATGCCTCCGGTCCTAGTTGAATGAGTACGGCGCGGAACAATCAGTCGGTACATTCTGAGGGAGCCCACGCGGGATTGCAATGCGGCAGGCGGGAGGGCGGCAGGCGGGAGGAGGCGATACCGGTCGATAGCGAACTAATGTGATACCTTCCGTTTGGCCTAATAAACCGACAACCGATTCGGCCGATTGATGTGACTCTCCAAGAACTGTGACTCTCCAAGAACGCGGTTCATTTTGGTCGGCACAACGGTGAGTTACTGTTTGCAGCAAGGTCATCGACAGCACGACGATGGCCTTCTTGTCGTTCAATCTTGATACCATCATCATTGAGTAGTGCCGATACTGTACCGGCACACGCAACATGACGGCTGCGTACTGCCCCAGTCGTGAAGTCAGGACGCGATGATGAACGGCATGGAAAACGTGGAGCGCCGATTACGCCAGGTCGAAGTGACTCCAGATGCAGGCAGCACTTCTCAGTGATTTGGGTACACATGACGTGACTGCCGCTCGCAGCAACGGCGCGAATAACTTCATCGCGAGGATGTCCGTGTCTGTTGATCGTCGCGACTGACACGACAACAACTTCGGCGTTCACGGCATCATTACAAAACCATGACAGGTCCTCGGTACTTCCTTGCATCAGGCCACCATGATGGGGCATCGTCAGAGCTTTGCAGTGCAGGGTTTGGTTCCCACGCAGGCGGTACACTTCTCGCCACTGATCGAACTCTGAATCAGTGGCGAATACGATCTTGTTGCCCTGATGCCGCAGTTCCAAGATCGCGCTGCTGGCGTTTGGTTTGTCGTGATCGAATGCCACGAGATGATCGCCACCTAGCGGTGAAATGGCCGCAAGTGTCGTACTTCCGTCTTCGGAGTTCCAAAGGGGATAAGGCTTGTCCGTCGCTACGAAGGGAACCAACTGTTCTCTTTTGAGCTTCTGATCTTGGACAAGCTTGACGAGGTACTTGCCGACGGGTCGCTTCTGGAACTGGGAGTCAAAGACATAAGCGACTCGTTCAATCGCATCTTGATAATCGACAAGAACGCCGGTTACTCGGTCGTCGAGAAGTCGATGCCTTTTCCGATGCGCGGCACCCCCACTATGATCGATGTGGCTGTGCGAGATAACGAGCAACTCAATTATCTCGATCTTCAGCAACCGCAATGTTCGAAGTGCCGTACTGGGTGATGCACCCGCGTCGATGACGATCGCTCGGCGTTTCCCCGTCAAAATAATCTGACAAGTGCCTTGGCCCACATCAACGAAGAGAACTCGCACGCTAGGTTAGTCCCACTCCAGCTCAGCATGTTGCACTGACTTCCCAGCCAATAACTCGCGTGCTTCCTGGTCGCTAACTTCAGGAAGGTTGCGTGCCGGAAACGCCGATTCGATGCGCAGCAACCTCCACGTGCGAGGTTCACGAAGGACTACAGCTTCGAACGGTTGGCCGGGACGAAAAGCAACCATTTCATCGGCGATCTGTTCGCGAGTAAAGACGTGCTTCTCACCATCAATCCAGCGAACTCGGAACTTGCGAGAGTGGTTGGACAGCAAACGACCGTAGGCACGAATGCGGAGCGGTCGCGAGTATCGAATCTCGTTCAAATCGAAATATTGGCAAAGCACGCGCCACTGACCTTGTTCTTCCACAGTTCGTTCGAAGTCTTGCGTTGCGAGTAGTTGCTGAATAGCGAAATCGATCTGAAGCTGCCAATCCTCGCGAGCCTCTTCCAGGGTTGGCCCTTTGCCGACAAAGTGTTTTTCGAGGCCGTGGGCAATCAACCTCCCGGACTTGCCGGCGATCGGCGGCTCATAGATCGCGCGAACGGGGTGCAGCAGGCAGTAGAACACACCCCCAACCTTGAACGAAGCAAGTTCGTGGCGTGTGGGATCGCAGTAAAACAAATCGCGACTCCACAGCATGCCTCCGCGTTGCCATTCCCACTCGGATTCTTCGCGTGCGAAGACCGGAGGCGGTAACGGCGGGGGAAGGACAAAGGCCATATCAGCTTTCCTCGACAGGCTCAAAAAGATCCCAGACCGGTTTCTTGCAGACAGCCCGAAAACACAACTTCAGGTAATTATGGGCACTACGGAGCCGCTCTGCAATCGCACCCTCGTCGTCGGCTGGAAGTTCTGGACACCAACAATGCCAGTCCAACCGGAACCTGCCATCGCCTTCGTCTGGGGGCAACATTTGCACTGATAACTGGGCAAAGTCTGGGCTGTCTGGACGGGAAAACAAACTGGACCAAGAGACGCTCGCCACGTCGCCAAACGGCCTTTCTGGGAACACGGGAGCTCCCTCGAAATAATCCCTCGGGCCAAGATCGCAGGCGTACATCTGCGGAATGACGATAAGGTCGACATCATGTAGCTCCGCAGACTCGACACCCTCTGCGGGAATATGTTCGTAGTAGCGAGCGAGCGAGTCTCTAAAGTCCGCTAGCATCCGGTCGAATCCTGGGTAGGGTTGCGTCGCATCACGCGTGTGAATGACTAGCAGCTCACCGCGTCCGACTTGCACTATTTTCGAGCGAGATGCCGTGCGAGCTCGCAGGTACTGCGGCCGAACATGAATTTCGATTTCCTTTGTCAGCTCACCTTGTTCGACGCCTTTTGGCTGGTGAGTCACCTCCGGGAGCATTTCTAGTTCAGGCAGTTCGTCGGAGTAGCTCTCCAGCAAACTGCCGACATCTTCCCATCGCCACTCGGACTCCGAAGCAGACACCATTTTGGTACGAATCCAGCTTTCAATGATTGGTGGCTTGCGAAGCGTAAATGTCATGGCGATAAGTCTGATGGAGCAGAAAGGATGATCGAATGGTCTGAAGACCACGAATTGAATATAACTTTTGACACCAAGGATTACAGCAATCCCGTCGAGAAGTCCCCGGTCACCTGCACAGAGGCATGATGATCCTGGGAAACTCTGCTGGTTGTACCGAATGCATCAGCCGCCACCAATAGCTTCGTTCGCCCCAATTTTCAGGCGATCATCGACCAGTGGGGCGAGTAAGACCGACTAGCCTGTTTCACATAGTGAGCATTAAGTGCGTCGAAAAACCGATGTTCCGATCACTTCGTCCCCATCTCTCTGT
>JBGTHH010001119.1:0-8979 GCA_041746275.1 Pirellulaceae bacterium
CAGGCCCTTGCCGCAGTGATAGAGGTAGTATGCCGGTCGCGGGATCACGTCGGCAAACTCGTGACGGACACAGAACGCGATCAGCGCGGACTTTCCGGTCCCCGGTTCGGCCTCCAGGATCAGCGTGCCGGAATCATGGGACGAAATGAATTCACGTAGGTTGCGGAGGATCTTGCCGCGCCCGACAAACTCTTGGTGCTCGTCGAGTAAATTGTCGAACTTCTCGTACGGGTTGCCAGATGGTTGGTAATAGTTGGGGGGAGACGATTGTGAATGCGACGAGCTAGATTGCGGCGTGATGCCAACAACACGGTTAAGTTCGTCCCGTAACTTGGATCGAAGATTCGTGATTTCGTCGAGCGTGACCTGGCGTGCTTGGATGAACGTGGCAAACCGTTCCAACAGGCATGCGTCGTTATAAAGATCGTGAAAGTCGATGCCACCGGTAAAGTGGGATACGCGATTGCGCAAATCTCGCATTTGGCGAATGCTGTCGCGATTGCCGGGATTCTTCTCAATGGTTTTTAGGTACTCGTACTTGTCTTCGAGGATCTCGAGGAGCTCCGCGAGGTCTAGCCGCTGCCAAGAATCAACCTTTCTGGGTTTTCCGTTCTTCTCTCGCTTTTGCTGTAGTTTGATCGGCAAGTGTGCATTTGGATCACTTGATAAACTTTTCGCAAGGAAGGCCGCCAAATCTGGGCGAACGGCGTGCTTGAGGATCTTGTCGAATTCACCGCTGAGATCTTCGTGAGCCGTCACACGTAATTCCTTGGAAGGAACGGACAAGTTGTGCAGGACCACGGCTGCGAACGAACAGTAGCGGCAGGTCCAAGACCAATTACCTTATCAGAGAAAGTCTCGCACAAAAGTAGTAGGAACACACACGGCGAGCGAATTCATGGTGGCCCATCACTCATCACCTTACACCTCGTTCACAGGCTTCGCCTGGGAACGGACTGCTGGCGAGGCTCCGCCTCGCGTCCGAAACTCGTGGACGGCGGAGCCGTGGAGGCAGTGGGTTACCAGGCGGGAGCCTGGGAACCAGTAGACATCGGAGTGGATACAAGCTCGCGTTGGGCGAGTATGCTAGGACATCGCGGATCGAGTTGTCGAGGAAACAGGAAGCAGTCATTCGGAAGTGCTCGCACACCTGGTGGTGGCCCCGGTCTTCAAAATCGTTGGGAGCCGCGCTGAACGTGGCTCCGGTGGGTTCGATTCCCATGCACTTCCGCCATTTGGACGAGCGCCACTAGTGCGTTGTCGAGACTAGAAGTCGGAGTT
Organism: Pirellulaceae bacterium; assembly: GCA_041746275.1. GTDB lineage: Bacteria > Planctomycetota > Planctomycetia > Pirellulales > Pirellulaceae. Next base: position 1,282 of record JBGTHH010001119.1, read on the forward strand.
GGAGTACAGCCTTCAGGCTGCCAAATACCGGCTAAAGCCAGAACTCCAACCCCAAGACTCAGCCCCGTCAGGCCTCGGTTAGAGAAGTTTTTGAAACCGCTTGGCGATGGCTTTGTGGGCTGCGATAGGTACGTCAGGCTTTCCAGCCTGACCCTTCTAACCTGACATGTCAGCCTGGAAAGGCTGACGTACTGACTCAAACCACGCCATTCCGAATTACCCAGTGACTCGTGATCGGAATCTAGGTCAATGTTGTCCTTAATCGACTCACTTTCACAGGGCAGATCCTTCTCGGACAGACTCTAAGTTCCGCTGAGCTCGCACCAGCGCTCTTCGGCCGAGCTGAGGTCTTGCGTTACGGCGGCGAGCTCGTTGTGTAATCGCAACGCCTCTTGCGGATCGGTGGAGTTCAGGAGTTGTGCCTGCAGTTCTCGTTTTTGCTCGTCGAGCCGCGCGATCTTGCGCTCCAGATTCGTCAGCTCTTTACGCAGCTTGCGATGGTCGATTTCGATTTCCGGCGCGGCGGCCTTGCCGTTGGGTTTCGCAACCGGCGCTTTGCCACTCGTCTTCGCGAGCTGTGCTTTGCGGGCGTTCAGCTCCCGTTCGCCATCATCAATCTCTTTGTTGATGGCATACAGGTAGGCTTCATAATCGCCGATGTAGTTCTTCGCTTGATGATCGCGGACTTCAATGATGGAGGTGGCGATGCGTTTCATGAAGTGGCGGTCGTGGCTGGTGAACAGCACGGTTCCTTTGTACTTCAAGAGCGCTTCCGCCAGGGCCTCGACCGTTTCCACATCCAAATGGTTGCCCGGTTCGTCGAGCACCAGAATGTTGTACGTTCCCAGCAGCAGCCCCGCCATGCACAATCGTGCGCGTTCGCCTCCGGACAAGACGGCGATCTTTTTCTGCACGTGTTCGTCGCGAAACAACAACGCGCCGGCTTGGGCCAGGATCTGCTGGTTGGTGGTTCCGGGCAGCGCTTGATATTCCAGATACTCCAGCACGGTTTGATCTTGCGGCAGGCTGGTGTAGACGTGCTGAGCATACGTGCCAATGTCGCAGCCATAACCCCAGCGGACCTCGCCTTTCAACGGCGGCAGGGAACCGACCAACGAGCGCAGTAGCGTCGTCTTGCCTTGGCCGTTGTCACCCACGATGGCGGTGCGCTGGCCGTGTTCGATTTCCAGAACGATGCCGTCAGCCACGACATGATCGGGATAGCCGATGCTCAGATCGTAACATCGCACAGCCGGACCTTGACGTGACTCGACAATCGGAGCCCGAATGCGGGCGGTCGGATCATCCGTGGCGATCTCCGTCGTTTGCAGGCGATCGAGTTGTTTCTGTTTGGATCGCGCTTGACTCGCCGTGTTCGCTCCGGCGCGATTCTTGTCGATGAAGCGTTTGAGTTGCTTTTGTTTCGCCTGGACGGTGGCGTTCACCCGCACATCGTGCTCGCGCCGTTCGCGTTGGAAGTCGAGAAAGCCATCGATCTTGCCCGGGAACATGGTTAGCTTGCCGCGCGTGAGATCGAGCGTGTGCGAGCAGGTCGCCTTCAGGAAGGCCCGATCATGCGACACGATCAGGCAGGCTTCGCGAAAGCTTCGCAAGAAGTGTTCCAACAGAATCTGGGTGCGCAGGTCGAGGAAGTTCGTGGGCTCGTCCAACAGCAATAGATTGGGCTCGTGCAGCAGCAAGGCGGCCAGTTTAACACGTGTCTGCCAGCCCCCGGACAGCTCGGCCACGGGCCCTTCCAAATACGCCCCCTTCAGCTCGAACTGTCCCGCCACTTCACCGCATTTCCAATCCGGATGCCCGCTGTCGCGCATCAGGAAGTCGAGCGCCGATTCGCCCGGCAGGAAGGGATCGTGTTGTCGTAAATAGCCGACCCGCAGGCGCGGATGGAAGATAATCTCGCCCGAATCGAGTTCCTCCTCGCCCAGCAGAACGCGCAACAGAGTCGACTTGCCCGCGCCGTTACGTCCCACAAAGCCCACTTTGACGTCATCAATCAGCGTGGCTTCGGCACCGTCCAGCAGCACCTGATCGCCGTAGCTCTTATGGGCGTCACGAATTTGAATCAAAACTGCCATACGGTTCGAGCTTCTTCCCAATGTCTAGTTTTCCGGCACGGTTCACCTCCGTCGATATTAAGAGGCCCACGAAAACTGGTAAAGGCCCAATTGCGTTACCGCCGCGAGTTACGGAAACTTGCGCACGCTCACTTCGTTGGCCGTGGGGAAATCGGCTGGCAAGTCGGTTTGAGTGACTTTGCCCGTGGCTGCCCATTCCGTGCCGCGTTGCAGGGAAACGATAAAGCCCACGCACTCCATCGAATAATCGGCGTGCCCCAGCGGGGTGTGGAAGACGCGTCCTTGGCCGTATTGGATCGTCATCAACATCGGTTCATGACGCCCGGAACCACCGTGATCGGGGCTAGCATAGGCGGTCGCGAGGATCTGCATGTTCTCGGCCGGGCCACGCAGCTTGTCATACAACTCGTCTTGGGCGTGGAGCCAATCGCGGGGCATACCGCGTGTGATCGGGTGGGAATCATCGCGGACGATCACTTGGAATGGATGCTGGCTGCCGTGATGTCCACCACTTCCCGCCGTGTCGTCGCGGACGATTTTGCCTTGCTCCGAGAGAAAGACATACGGGCCGTGCTTTTCGTTGCGGCCTCCCCAGCCACCCAAACCGATCATCTGGTTGTACTCGGGCCAATCGCCGAAGGCGTTGTTCGCGGCATGGACCACAACCAAGCCGCCGCCGTCGCGGACGTACTTCTCGAAAGCGGCCTGGGTTTCTTCCGGCCAGGGCGCGGCACTGTGTCCAAAATTCGAGACGACCACCGCATAGTTCGAGAACTCGGGCTTGAAGTTGGGATCGGCTTGCGGCGTTTTGGTCGGAGTCGTCGTCACTCCCTTCAGCGGATACTGCTTCAACAAATCTTCTCCCTGCCACGTGAAGGCCGTGCGGGCAATGTCGACCTGGAACAGCCCCGTCTCCTCCAAGTACTGCTTCATCATGAACGTGGTCTTGGGCCAAGCTCCGTGGTTATTCTGCCCATCGATGATCAAGGCTCTCATTTTCTCGGCAGCCGGGGCCAAACTGCTCGTCAGCGACACGACCAGCACGGTAAAGAGTAGCGAACGTAACATGCGAGGCTCCTGTGGGAGGGTGGTTTCGAAATCCGAGTCCTTAGTTTACCAACGCGAAATCGGCCACGATAGCGTTGACCATGGCTCGCTCGCCAAGGAAACTGAGATCGTAAGTTCGAGACGAATCCTCCATCGCCGTCCTGGTTCATCATGCCCCTGAAGTGTCGCTGTATTTGTGGTTGCAAGCTGCTGGTGTCGCCGCAGTCCGCCGGCAAGCGGATCAAGTGCCCGAAGTGCGAGCGCCGCTTGCGAGTGCCCAGCGATGTTGTGGAAAAGCGCCAAGCGCAACTCGCCGGGCGCGAAGCCCAGGCCCCGTCAGCGGCCGAACCTGCTCCACCTCGTTCTCGCATTAACAAGCCCCTGTCGTCGCTGGTCGAATTACCGGAACCCGCGCCACCGCCGATTCAGCCCACTCTCGTTATCGAGCGGGATCTGCCGGCCGTCGGTGTCGATGAGTCTCGCGTGCTGTCCACTATTGTGAGCCCGTCCACAAGCGCGAGCCAGCCCTCGGAGCCGGTCGAAGTTGCCCGTCCACCTCGCCCGCCGGTTCGACCTCCGAAGCTGCCCCAAACCGCCAAGACTTCGGTCGCACCGACGTTGACGTCCCCACTCGCCGCTGTCGTTGAACCCAGCGCGGCTGAGCCTGTCGTGACTTCGGCAAAGATCACAGACAAGGAGCCTGCGGCCACACATCATTCCACCGAGTCCGATCGGCAGGCTATCAAGTCCGATCGGCAGGCAATCGAGTATTATCGTCCCGATCGACGTCTGCTCGCGAATGCGCGGTGGTTGGCGGTCGCCCTGACTCTGATGGCGCTCGTGGGCTTGACGCCTGCGGTCATTGATCTCGTCGAGCATCTGTTGAGCGAGAGTTCGCTCGGTCTCAGCCGTTGGGCGTGTGGGCTGATGTTGATCGGCCTGTTGCAGTGCGCCTACGCGATCTACTTGGCGCAGTTGCCAGACTGGAGTTCAGTCTGGGTGGTGACCATGTTTCTACTCGTCATTTCCGCGACCTATGCCGCGATGTTCGGGTTGACGCTATTGACCGGCGAGCAGAATCACATCGTGCAACTGCTCGACTTGACGGATCGGCTGCGTGGAGGGAAGGCCACCGCTTGGTGCTTGATGATGCTTAGCCTTTCCAGCTTGCTCAGCTATTTCAGCAGTCAACTTGGCTCTCGCTGGCGACACGCTAGCTGACAGCACGTTGCCCGACACGTGATCGCTGTTGTTGCTCTGCCGCGTTCCACCTAGAATTCCTCGCCGTTCGATGGCGATGGTCCCTGTGGGAACGCGGTGATCCTTCGCGGTGTTTCCTCGCGGTGGGCCGTGCCCTCGAACGAACTGCGGTACTTCATCACCCTGCGTGAGCGTTCATCATGAAAACCAACGGTGTCTTGGCGCGGCGTTTCCTGTTCGTGGCTTTGCTTGTCCTGACAACTCCATCGACCACTCTCTGGGCTCAAACCCTAGAAGATCGCGTCGTCGAGTCGGCAACCACCGTGTTGGACGAGATCATGGCGATTCCAGCTTCACAGATTCCACAGGCCCTGCTCGCCGAAGCTCAAGCCGTAGCGATCCTGCCCAATGTGGTCAAAGGGGGCTTTGTCGTCGGCTTGCGGCACGGTCGGGGAGTCATCCTCGTTCGCGATGAGGCGGGACAATGGCAAGCCCCGTTGTTCGCTTCGATAACCGGCGGAAGTGTCGGTTGGCAAGTGGGACTGCAGGCGACTGACGTGGTGCTGGTCTTCAAGACGCGACGTAGTGTCGATGGGTTGCTGACCAACAAGATCACCATTGGTGTCGACGCCGCTGCCGCCGCCGGACCGGTTGGTCGGCAAGCCGCCGCGGCCACGGATGCGCGTCTGGGTGCCGAGATCCTCTCGTACTCGCGCAGTCGCGGGCTATTCGCGGGAGTCTCGATCGACGGTGCCGTTCTGCAGATCGATCATCCCGCTGGCCAATTTTATTATCAGCGGTTGGGTACGGCGGCGGACGGCTCGCTGTTGCAACAGGTACCGACGTTGCCAGCCGGGGCCTTGCAACTCATGAATCGATTGGCCACCTATACGAACTCGTCAGCCGTCGTGGCGAATCCGACTGCGGGTGGTGCGGAGATGGCAGCGGAAGGGGCGGTGCCGCACGTGGAGATGGTACGGCGTCAACTCGTGGCCGCTTCCCAGCGACTGTCGACGCAGGTGGATGATCGCTGGAAGGAATACCTGGCGCTGCCCCGCGAGATCTCGCTCGCTGGGCAAACGCCTAACGCCGAATCGCTCCACGGAGCGCTGGATCACTTCGCCACCGTGGCGGCCGATCCGCGATATGCTTCGCTGACACGCGGCCCAGACTTTGTTGCCACCTACCAACTCCTGCGCGAATACGTCGCGTTACAATCGCGGAACGTCGGCGAGAAGCTCACGCTCCCACCGCCTCCCGCCGCGCGACGCACGCAGCAATTCTGAACTTCGATCCGGACAAGGTACAGTCACGTTCACGGTTCGGGAGTGGCCGTGATCCAATAGGAGGGCAAGCCGCTCTTGGTTTCCCGCAGGATCTCCAGGATCGCTTGGCGATCGGCTGCCGTGAGGTGAGCGTACTTTTGGGCCGGATCGTGTTCGGCCAGGATCTCCCACAGGCGTTGATAGACGATTTCGAGCACGCGACAAGGTAAGCGATCAAAGGCCTCGGAGTAGATCAAGTAGCTGCACGGGTAGCGGAAGAGTCGCTTCTGTAGATCAAGTTGTCGCAAGCTTCGCCCCGACCGATCGGATGGTCCACGCGCGGAGAACTCGTCGCTGAACGTGCTGGTCCCGACAATCGCATCGGACAAAGCATGTTCGCCCACCATCAACAAACTATCGACCACCTTCTCGGCGGCGGAAGCATATCGCCGTTGCGTCGACTCCGACTCGAAGTCGTCAGCGCGCAGCAGAGCGTTGTTCATCACACGGGCATCGCGCTGCGTCGTGCGTCCGCTGAAACTCGCCGCCGCTAGTTGATTGTGTACCAGCACCTGATGCCCCAGTACCATCAGCGCCACAATGTCGCTGTGGGGTGTCATATAGGGTGCGGTATTGAAGCGTTCGTCCAGCCGTGTGGCGTTGGCACCTGCCGCCGTGTCCAAATCCTCGGGACGACTATGGCGCGAAACCAACTCGTTGCCCATGTGCGTTTGTCGTCCGTGCGTTCCCGTCACGTACCAGCCTCCCCAACGCTCGTGAAGGGGACTGGTGTCGTCGGTCCGATACGTTCCCGAACTGAATACGGGCAGTCCCGTATCATCTGAGTAAACCGAACGCATGATGTGTCCCGGCACTCGCTGCGTTTGACTCGACGCGTGGCACAGCAGGCATTGATCCGTTTGTCGCGTGATGACGGGCGAGCGCTCATCGCGTTGGTCGAGCGTGTAGAACACCGCTCCAAGATTCGGATCGACCGCCGAAATCTCGATGACATCACCTCCCTGCACCCAGCCCAGATAGATGTCGTCGTTGAAGTAGAGTGCCCGCGGCGTGCGCGGCGAAATGTGATGTCGCTGCAAGCTGGTTTTGGAGAACACCAGCGTTTGGGATGACGCGGGGACTTGCAGCTTCGCCATCAAGTCCGCCAAGTAACCGCGTTTGCTGTCGTGAGCTAAAGTCACTTCCCCCGCGTCGAGCTGCTGCTTCAACTGCGCCACACGATCTTGTGGGGCGGTCGCCGAATAACGAATGGGTTCGTGTTCGAATTCGAGTTGGGCCAGCGCGACGTTCGCGTGGATCGCCCCGACAACGGCCAGCCAGCCTATCCCTATCAAGGTTTTCGAGAATCGCATGGTCTCCTCCCGCGACGTCGAGTCATCGTTTCGCTTCCTTGGGTGAGTATACGCTCGATAAACTGGATGTCAATATCCACTTTAGTTTTCGTCGTAGGCCGGGCTCGTGGCTAAACGAGAGAATCACGGTTCCGACGTTGACACCAATGAGCGGCCCAATGGATGTCGGCGTCAGTTGAACGTGCGGAGCAATCGTCGGCCTTTGTGGATGCAGCAGGCTTCTCGTACTCCCAAGGGACGTGCCGAGTTGCGTGTGGGGAACCAGCTCGGTTCGCGTTCATCTCCAACCGCGATCCCCGCATGTCCCTCGCGAATGGCGCGGGCGACAAGGTAGCAGTCGCCCAAAAACATCCCCAGGAGCACGGGCTGTATTGCATCAAAGTCCCGCTCGCGCAGCCATCGCTCCAACTTAGTGACCTCCATCCGCTGCAGCTCGTTGAGCATCGACGCGTCGAGCTCGAAGATGTCGTCGTGTTGAGCATGCCAGCCCGCGAAGGCAGCGTAGATATCGTCGGGAGGCAAGTCTTGGAGATCCGCGCCAAAGGCGTGCGTCAAGGGACCGGCAATGCCCACGTTGTTGTAGGTGCCCTCCGAAAACTGATAGGTGAAGCGAAACAAAAAGCACTCCATCGGCTCTTCGTAACCGGGCCAATGTTGTGTGCGCGAATCGACCAACTCCAATTGCATGGGGGCCACTCCCATTTGCCCCGGTTGGGC
>JBGTHH010001120.1:0-3954 GCA_041746275.1 Pirellulaceae bacterium
CGTAATTCGGCGGTAGTTGAACTTGTGGCTCGCGTTGCTTTGGTTTGCCTGATTCGTCGCACAAATTGAAGCATAGGTAATCGAGGAAGGGTTGAAATTGAGCCGAGAGTAACTGACAGTTTCGTCTGTGTCGTTCGTTAGAGTCGTCCGAAATGCGGAATACTCCGAGCCGCGCTTTAGAGTCACTTGCATTGCTCTGTAGGGGCTGGGTACCGGCGACAGGACCACTTCCTGCTGCAGCAGGGCCACAATTTCTTCTTTGTCTTTTGGATCTAGAGAGACTTCAGATTTCCCCTTGCCACAAATATTCCATAACAATCCCACTGATGTCAGAAGAACCATGTAACTGTTTTGTGACACTTCTCTGCTCCTTGTTCATTTCTCCCACCTCAGACAATCCAACTCACTCATTCGGATAGTGTACAAATCGTCCGTCCTTTTGTCTAGCTCGACCCGTAAAATGCAACCGTGCTGAGGTGGAGAGCAGCGAATCAACCATCTCATAAAAATCGGCACGTTGCCTCCAACATCAACGAATTATGTTGCGCAGGTGATCGTCTTGACGCGACGGTGTCCGTCTCCGGCTGCGGACCAAGGCATCGTCGCCTTCGTATTGCCCGCAGGAGACCGGCAACGCGATATTCATTTTGGATGCCTAATCGATTTCCACCGGCATGGGGCCGGTCGGGCACGGTACGAAGGAGCACCCTTCACTGACCGGATGCGATCAAGCTAAACTGAATCGCCTTGCGATCTTTGCCTTGCGATTCGTAAACGACAGCGACGAGGTCTTTGCCCGCCGCGATCGTGGGGAAGCTCGCAGCAGCTTCGCCTGATTCGCTTAACCGTCGACCTTTATCATCTGCGGCGGACGAGCGGAGCCAGACTTCGTCGTGGCCGGAGCGAGCGTTTTCCCAGGCCACCCACACGGTGCCGGAGGCGTCGATGCAGAGGGATGGATGATCTTGTTTTCCATTTGTGTCGTCGTGGACCAGTTGACCGTCGGCGGACTCGGGTTTGTCAGAAATCGTCCAGTACACGTTGGGCTCGCCCGTGCGGATGTCTTTCCACGCCGCGGCATACTTGTTTCCGTTGTTAGATACGGCGACCGCCGGAGCCGACATCGGGCATCCATTTTCCAGCGTCTTCTGTTTGTTGATCTGCATCACAGCGCCGAAGGACCGTCCGCCGTCGGTCGACCACCGCGCGAAAATCTCGCGGCTCGGATTGGTGCCGCCTTCTCGATACGCGACTAGCGGATTCCCGGTTGCGTCGACTGTCATTCCCGGCGCACAGCATTCGCAAACGGTCGTCGCGATTTTTTCATTCGCGCCGACTTCGCCAGCGACGACCGTGGTGTAGTAGAGATCTTGACCAGACTTCTCGCGGTCGCGCATGTCCAGCCACGCCACGTGCGCTACGCCGCTCGGCGCGACCGTCATCCAGTGCAACGCTTCGGGGGCCTGCTTGGCGACCTCGTTGATCTGCTTGGGCTGGCTCCACGTTTTGCCGCCATCCGTCGAGCGAACTAGAAACAAGTCGGCCGTTGGATACTTTTTCTCGTACTCGGCTGCGTCGAACGTGACCGGCGCGGTCACGGTGATGTTGCCCTCGCCGTCGACCCCGATGCGCGGTCCCCGATGCTTACCGCCGCGAGCCCGGCCCTGCACATCGATGGCAACGACCGGATCGCTGAAGGTTTGACCCCGGTCATGCGAGATCGAGACCGAAATATTTCCGCGATGAATGAAGGTGAGATAGATGCCACCGTCGCTGGCAATCGACATGTGCGGCTGGATCGCATCGGCGGCGACTTCGATCGGAGCGGACAGTGCTTCGTCGTGTGCGGCCGGCGGTGGTAATGGAACAGCGGATGAGGCAGCCACAGCCTCGCGGGCTTCTACGATGGTTGGTTGTTCTTCATTACCTGCGGGGGCGTTGTCGCTGACCTTCACGTCGCCCGACCGCTGGCATCCCACCACGACGAGTGCCAATGTGAAAAAAGCACAAAACAAACACGCTGATCTCGTGAGCATCGACGCGAACTCCTGAAGAAACCTTGAACGCAACGCACCCCGCCGATTGTAAACTTATGCGGCTAATTGACACAACTCACGGCTCATCGCTGAATTCACTCGACTACGACAAGGCCTATGCCCGTTGCGATCGCGGGGCAGCTCGCGGCAGTGTTGCCTGTTTCGCTTAGCCGTCGGCCTGTATCGCCAGCGAGGAACGAGCGGATCCAGACTTCGTCGTGGACCAGTTGACTGTCGGCGAACTCTGGCTTGTCAGAGATCGTCCAATACACGTTGGGCTGGCCCGTGAGGATGTCCGTTCTATTGGGCTCCATTTGTCATGGTAGGCCCAAAATAGGGCCGCTTGCATGCCAAAGTGTAACGAATCGACAATCCAGACCAATTCGCGTCTGCCCACACTGTTCGAACACGACCCAAAACATGGGCGGCATCAGAGCTCTGCGTCCGTGAACTGAATGTTGCACGTGGGGCCAGTGTCTTGGCGAATCTTTTCGGCCACTACGGTTGTCACGGGGGCAAGGATGCTGAAGTGATCCGCGCTGGGGACTTCGTGAAAGTGGAGCTGAGGATTAGTCGACGCGCGGCGCATGTTGTGGAGGCAACTGATATTGCCACTCTCGCCTTCAAAGACAAAGACTGGCGACTTCATCGCGTGCAGCCATTGGATCGGGTTGCGTAGCGATAACTCCTTCCGGTCCCAAGGACTGAACGGCAGCATGTCCGCGCCGTAGCCACTGACATCATCGACCGGGCCAAACGCGAACACCGCACGGAACCTGTCTGTCGCCGCTGCTGCCAACATGACCATCGTGCCGCCCGTGCTGTGGCCGCCGAGATAAATGCGTTGGGGATCGACATAATCTTTCTGCGCGAGGTGATCCGCCGCGGCCAACAAGTCATCGACCTCGCCATAGAATCCTTCGAAGTGCCCCGGATTCATGTTGCCGCCCCGGAACGACGGATACATCATCACGATGCCGGCGTGGCGAAAGGCACTGGCCGATTGATCGTTGTCGGGCGTCGCGGGTTCCCAAGCCGTCTCGCCGATACTGTTGTCGAAACCGCCGAAGACCCAAATCATAGCCGGATGCTTTTGGCCATCAGCAGGCGAAGGGCTGACGTAAACATCCAAGTCGCCGATGGGCGAGCGATACTTTTCCAAGTGAAACAAATCGGCAAGCGGTTCGGGCGTGGGATAGTCCGCCCGCTCTCGTTTTGACAAGGAGGTTGTGAACCCGTTGCGTCCGGCCAGCAGATTAGCGTGCTCGGTCAGTTGCGGCCTGTCGAAACTCCACACGGCAACCGCTACGAGAATACCTCCGCAAACGAACAACAACATCATTCCCCCGAAGACGATACTCAAGATGATCACGATCACCTTGGTCGAAGAGTTCGTACTCGCGTGCTGGGGGTTGGCGGGCGAAGAAACATTCGGCGACGACGCAGGCATGGCATAATCCGAACGACTTGCGACTTGCGGTAGTGGAGCTGGCGAGTTCGGCTGTGGAATCGGAATCGCCACGGACGCCTGACAATTCGGACAGGCCACGGACTTGCCGTACAAATGCGGCGCTGCGGCGAACGAACTCTGACATTGTCGGCAAGTGACTTTTGTGGACATGCTGACCCCGCAACCCAGTAGTAACACCAAGCTTTCCGCGCCGCCGCGAAATCAAGGCTGCGCATTCTAATCCAACTGCGGCACGCCAACACTCGGCCGCAGCATGGGACTCACGGTCGGCTTAACGCAGAATTTGTACAAGAGTTTCGTTCCCTTCAACAGCAAAAGCTTGACATCGCTAGCGAGGTTCTGCCATGCTCGTTGCTGAGAACATGCTCCGGTCATATCGCACAAGACAGCCATCGATTAATCACAAGGCACTTCGGTTGGCACCCACTGGATCGGTTCTTTGAGCGA
>JBGTHH010001121.1:0-3098 GCA_041746275.1 Pirellulaceae bacterium
GCGGGGGCACCACTCGCCAGTTTGACACGTGCCTGGGATCATAGGCGGCGATGCGACGAGTGTCAACGCGATGGAACGGCCTACCGCACTTCAGCCAAATCACCGTACGAGCAATCGATCAAGTCGGCTGCGGAAATGCCAAAGCGACACCGCAGGTCATCCACCAAAGCGAGTGATCCGGCGACGAGAGGGTTAGCGCCGTCGCCATCAGTATCCTCGCTGTCAGCACCGAGGACCGCCTCGAATTCCAGGAAGTCGCCCAGCGCAGTCACGTGATCCAGGTGAATGCGAACATGCCGATGCAGGTAGATTTCGCGTCGCTTTTCTATCCGCGTGCGGATACTAAGCGTCGAGGTTAATGCCTCACGCAAGACGCTCGGGTCCAGTACGGGGACGACAAAGTAGTTGCTCGTTTTAGCGGAAGCCTGGTCGGGGCGATCATAGGCGATCAACTCGGCCCGCACACCCACGATCTCGCGCAGCTTAAGCCGCCCTGTGCGGCAGTGGAAATACGTGTCGATTTGGTGTTGGTCGGGCAGTTGCGTATCGGCGATTTCACGGGCGATCGTTCGAGCCGCCGACAGCGATGCCAGCCGTGCCTTCAGCTCGATGTTCCGGCTCGGCACGGCATCGCCGCGTTCATGTGAAGGATTCATGGGGCGCATCATACCCTGCACGTGATCAGGAGCCCATGGATACAAACTCAAAGTCAATTGCGTTTGAGAAGTCGCTTCAGCAATTCGGGTTCAAGTCAACGCATCGCGAACCAAGAAAAAGCCGATCGTGAAGATCGCGGCGTCGACCAACAAGTGGCTGACCCACGGCCCGACCAGCGAACCGCTACGGTCATAAATCCAGGCCCAAGCCGCACCGCCGACCGCCACGCCAAGTGAGAACACATACGCGACCGGCGACGCCCAACCGAAGAAGACTCCCAGCACAATCACATGATGAGCCATGAAGCCCAGGCTGGAGATCGTGATGGCCTGTGACAAACCCACATACAACCGCAAACGCTGAAAGACAAACCAGCGCCAGTAGTATTCTTCCAAAAGCGAGTGCCCCAGCGAGTAGAACAGGCTCAAGGCGACAAACTTGGCGACCGTGTCGATCCCCATACCACGGAGCTTTTCGCGTATGACCAAGCTAGGTCCGTCAAAAAATCCGGTCGGTTGGAGCCACAGTAGCGACAAGGCCACCATCGCCGCTCCGACCGCGATTCCCATCCCCAGCCCCCACAGCAAGCCTTGGCAACTCGGCCATTTAACGGGGAATCGCTTGCGCAAGATTAGGTAAATCCACACGGCGGGAAAGGCGAATTGTGCCACCTTGCCCACGGCATAGATGCTTTGCTGCCAACTGGCCGGTTGGCCCGCCAGCAGTAGGAAGTAGACCAGCGTCAGCAACGTGGGATATCCGAGAGCCACGATGATCGCCGCGAAATCCGAACGAGGGGAAATCGACATGAATAGGGTCACGCTGCCAGGATGGGATGGATGACGTGGCCATGCACGTCCGTCAGTCGTCGATCGATGCCGTTGTGGCGAAACGTCAGTTGCGTGTGGTCGAGCATCCCGCGCTGTTGTCCACCACTTGTTCATAAGCGTTCGGCGATTCGTCCGCGGGAGGCTCCGCAGCCTGAATCACGGCACACGCCACTCCCCAGGTCATCGACAGAATCAGGCTGCAACGCGACATCAACGCGACCTTACTCGTAAACGCCTCGGTGCAAGCTGAAGCCTTGGTGCTGAGACGCTCGCACGGCTGTTCAACTAGATCAGTTCATGGATCGGTTCGACGCCAGAATCAACCGGATAGCGAGGTGTTCCCGAGCCATCGAAGATACGATCTCGGTGAGCGTCGAGTCCCAAACGATGGTAGAGTGTCGCGAAGACTTCCTGGAACTTGATCGGTCGCTTGGTTGGTTCCTCGCCGTACTTATTGGTTTCGCCGATGACTTGGCCCATCCGCATCCCGCCCCCCGCGACGATCGCCGCATTGGCGCGTGGCCAGTGATCTCGGCTGTTATTGTTGTTGATCTTCGGCGTTCTCCCGAACTCGCCCCACATCACCACCGAGACGTGCTCGTCCAAGCCGCGTTCGTGCAGGTCCATGATCAAAGCGGATAAGCCTTGATCGAGCAACGGGAACTCCGCGCGTGACATCGGGAAATTCATGCCGTCGCTGCCGTGCCAATCCCAGCGACTGTAGTTCAACGACACGTAGCGGGCACCGGCCTCCACCAATCGTCGCGCGATGCAGAAGTTCTCGATCATGCGCGGCGAACCATCCCGTTGAAACGCCTCGTCGCTCTTACCATAACGCGCGACGATCCGCGGATCTTCCCGCGAGAGGTCGAGGGCTTCGCCCAGCTTCGAATCGGTCAAGATTCCCAGTGCTTGTTCGGTGTAGGCATCGAAGCTTTGCATCCGAGCCGCGGAGTCGACGCTGCGTCGGAACTGATCGATCGAGGCACGCAAGCGATCGCGATCTTGCAGCCGCTCCAACGTGATCCCTTGCAGCACCATGTTGTCCGACTTCTCGCGGGCCTTGCGGCCGAGCATATTGAAGGGATTGTGCATGGGACCAAGGAATCCCGCCGTGCCGGGTTCACCCCAGGGGCGATGTCCTGTTTGATACATCAAAGCCAGATTGGGTGGGATGGCCTTGTTCGCGGGTCCGGCCAGACGAGAAACCCAGGCACCCGCCGAGGGCCAACCACCACTCGGTCCTCGGTCCCCTAACTTGCGCCCCGTCATGCACTGGTAGCCGTCGTGGGCTCCGTCAGAATCGCTCAGCGAACGAATGATCGAGAATTTATCCGCCAACTGGGCCAAGCGTGGAAACAGCTCACAGATTTGCATGCCCGGAACGTTGGTGTCGATCGGGTCAAACTCGCCGCGAATTTCCGCCGGCGCGTTCGGCTTGAGATCCCACATATCGAGATGCGAAGGCCCGCCGGGCAAGTAGATATTGATGATCGACTTGTGGGAACTCCCCACGCCAGCCACGGCTTCGAGCTGCAGGAGCTCAGGCAGGGCCAGTCCTCCCATGGCGGCACCGCCGATCTGCAAGAAGCCGCGACGCGTTTGGCGATC
>JBGTHH010001122.1:0-8788 GCA_041746275.1 Pirellulaceae bacterium
CCAGAAGTCGTCCCAGCCCAGTTGCGATGACTTGAGAAACAATGCCGCCAACGGAATCAGCACAACCAGGCTGAGATACAGCAACGTGTAGCCCATCGTCAGACCGAAGCCCGGCAGCACACTGTGTTTCTTAAGTATCGATTTCTTGAGAAGCGATTTCATGGCAGCGAGCGAAGGCAAAACGGAGGTGATTGAGTGAACGTAGTCGAGGTATCAGCCGGAACGCGTTAGCGTCCGGTTCAAACCGGTGGCTCGCGCCCTGCGGCTGATGGAGCATTAGTTCCCGGGAGCATAGATCAAGTCGAACGTGGCACCGTCATCGAAGTGCGTCTTTTGGGCCTGCTTCCAGCCGCCAAAGACTTCATCCACCGTGAAACGCTCGATCTCGGCGAATCGCTTTAAATCCGCAGGATCCGCGTGCTCCGGCGACGAGGGCCGGTAGTAGTGCTTCGCCGCCATCCGTTGAGCAAAAGGCGAATAGAGGTGTTCGAGATAGGCCTGGGCGATTTCCTGAGTACCGCGCGCCTTGGCGTTCTTGTCCACTACGGTCACCGGCGGTTCGGCCAGGATGCTGGACGAAGGGACGATCATCTCGAATTTGTCGGGGCCCAGTTCGTTGACCGCGAGAAACGCTTCATTCTCCCAAGCCAGCAGGACGTCGCCGATGCCACGTTGCACAAAGGTCGTCGTGGAACCACGTGCTCCGGAATCGAGTACGGGGACGTTCTTATAAATCGCCGAGACCAATTGGCGGGCGGTGTCTTCACTGCCGTTGGGCTGACGTAGAGCCCAGCCCCACGCCGCGAGATAGTTCAAGCGAGCACCACCTGAAGTCTTGGGATTGGGAGTGATCACCTCGATGCCAGGCTTGGCGAGATCGCTCCAATCGCGAATGCCCTTGGGATTTCCCTGACGAACCAGGAAGACAATCGTGGTGGTGTACGGCGTGCTGTTGTTAGGCAGCCAACTTTGCCAATCCTTCGGCAACAAGTCCGTTTGTTCGGCGATCACATCGATATCGGAGGACAATGCCAGCGTCAGTACGTCGGCCTTCAATCCATCCATGACGGCGCGAGCCTGCTTGCCCGCTCCACCATGCGATTGCTCGATGGTGACCACCTGGCCCGTTTGCTCCTGCCAATGCCTGGCGAAGCCCTCGTTGAACTCCGCATACAACTCGCGAGTCGGATCGTACGAGACATTGAGCAGCGTCACGGCGGAGGACGAGCCAGCGCCTGTCGAATTAGCCGCTGTGCCATTGCAGCCAGCGAGAACACTCAGCGGCATAAGCAACCAGGCACCCAGTTCAAAACGGTTTGAATTCATAAATCAGCTTTCGGTAGGAGATAGTCGGCGGGACCGTGAAGATGCTAGCCCAAGGCAGATGGAGCACCCATTTCGACCTGTACGTCAGGCTTTCTAGCCTGACATCCCGTTTCGATCCAATCGTTCAGGAGCCGACGTCACGGTGACGGCATTCCAATTGCAAGGAACGTGCCAAAGGAATTGGACGCAACCAAGACGGACTTCACGTACGCAAACCACTTGGAACAAGCACGAACCATCAAATATGATGGATAGCGTCCGTTACATATGATGGACAGCCGTTAATTATGACAGAACATACGACAGGACAGCGGGACATGGAACGCTTTCGCGATTTGCTCTTAGCGGTTTGGCGAGAAGTTTGCCGTCACATGGAAATCCATGAATCGACGGGCAATATCGTGGAGATGCTCGCCGAGCACCTGCCCTTGGAAGTGCTGCTGGTCCGGAGCCTGGACATATCAAGCCATTCGTTGAGCACGGCGGCGATGGCACAACCTCCCCCCAACATCTTACATGCCACGGTTCGGACCCCGTTGACTCCGGCCCAGCAGCAGCGGCTCGTAACTTGGTCCGCGGATGACGAGATCCGGCATGGTCAGCAGGCCAAGCGGAGCGGACCATTGGCGTGGTTGGTGCCACCCGAGATAGAAGGAGAAGTGCTCGTCGGTCCCTTGCGAGTCGGCAACGAATTCGCGGGGGCGTTAGTCTTTGTGGCACCCCATCTCAAAACGTTCAAATCGAAGCATCTCGAAATGGCCCAAGCCCTGCTCGAGCCGTTTTCCGCAGCACTCGAGAACGATCGCCGCTTGCATGAGTTGGCGACCTTGCGTGAAGCGGCGGAAGCCGATCGGCGCAGCTTGCTTACCCGCATTGGCCGGCAAGAGATGAGCGACGAGATCGTGGGTGCCGATTCGGGTCTGCGGCAAGTCATGCAGCGCGTGCAGCTTGTCGCCCAATCGGACGTGCCGGTGTTGATCCTGGGAGAAACGGGAACCGGCAAAGAGGTGGTCTCGCGAGCGATCCATTCGCGGTCCGTACGCGCCACGGCACCGTTCATTCGCGTGAACTGTGGAGCCATTCCGTCGGAGCTGATCGATTCGCAACTCTTTGGTCACGAGAAGGGCAGCTTCACGGGAGCCGCCGATGCGCGGAAGGGCTGGTTCGAACGAGCGGATGGAGGCACGTTGTTTCTCGACGAAATTGGGGAGCTCCCGTTGGCGGCACAGGTGCGTTTGCTCCGCGTGCTGCAGGACGGCTTCGTCGAGCGAGTTGGTGGCGAGCAACCGATCCGCGTCGATGTTCGGATCGTCGCGGCGACTCATCGCGACTTGGCCGAGATGGTCAAGGCCGGCGTCTTTCGCGAGGACCTGTGGTATCGCATCAACGTGTTCCCGATCCTATTGCCTCGTCTGCGCGAACGCGTGGAAGACATCCCGGCGCTCGCTCGGCACTTTGCGCATCGGGCTGCCCATCGCTTTGGCTTGCCGTATGTCGAGCCGAGCCCCAGCGATCTGCAAGTCCTGCTGACTTATCCGTGGCCCGGCAATATCCGCGAGCTCGGTGCCGTCATTGATCGCGCGGCGATTCTGGGCGACGGAATACGACTGGAGGTCGATACGGCGTTGGGCGTCATTCACCCGCAAGAAGACCAATCACAAATCCCGCCGGGCCAACAGCGACTCAATCCGAGTGAATCGGAGCCGTTGTCGATGCGTGCGCGTTCGGGGAAAGTCCTCACCTTGGACGAAGCCATGCGGGAACACATCCAGCACGCGTTGCTAGCCACACGCGGCAAGATCGAAGGGAGCCAAGGCGCGGCCGCCCTGTTGGGAATCAACCCACACACTCTGCGCGCCCGCATGCGCAAGCTCGGCATCACTTGGTCACGCTTTCGGTCGTGAGGAGGCGGAGCCTCGAGTGCAGTGCGTGTCCAGGCGGAGCCTGGGCACGAGATCAGACGCCTGGCTACGATCAGACGCCTGGCTACGATCAGACGCCTGGCTACGACAGTCAAAACCGGAATTCCACGCAGTTGGCAATCGCCACTCGCGTCCAACTACAACTGCGCCAACGGCGTGTCGGCGTCGCCGAACTGTTGCGAGGGCAAGCCCATGCGGTGCATGAGCGACAGGTAAAGACTGCAGAGTTTGCGGTTCTCGTCAGGTTGATCCAAATAGTCGAGGACACGGCCCGTTTCCAAACTGCCTCCCAAACCGCCGACGGTGAATAGCGGCACCTTGGTCGAGTCGTGCTTGCTGCCCGACCACATGTTGTTCACAAACAGCAAGCAGGCATGGTCCAGGACGGTGCCGTCGCCTTCGGGCATCGCCTCCAACCGCTGGGCCAAGTAGGCCATCTGGCTGCAGTAGTATCGCGAGACCTTCTCCCAGTCTTCCGAGCGATCGTCGTGCGAACCGGAATGATGGGCCTTGCGCACGTCGAGGAAGGGATAGAACAATCCGGAAATGTCACGGCACAACAGCAAGGTGGCGATACGCGTTTTGTCCGTTTGGAAGGCCAAGGCGACGATGTCGCACATCAGCCGCATGTGCTCGCGAATGTCTTCCGGCAAGCCGTTGTCGGGCCGCTCCATGGCGACCAGAGGCTGTCCACGATCAGCGGCTCGTGTCACGGCTTGGTCCTGTTCGCCGCGCAGTCGCTCGATCCGCCTTTCGACTTCGCGCACGCTGTTCAGGTACTCGTCCAGTTTCAATTGGTCGCCCGAACTGGCTTGCCGACTGAGGCTCGCGGCCTGTTCCCGGACGCGATCGAGCACGCTCTTGTTGCGGCGATTGCCGCGATTATCGAACAGGCTATCGAAGGCCAACGCCGGATAGACTTCCATGGGGACCGGCGACGTGGCGTTTTGCCAGGAAATATGGGAGCTGTAAGCCATCGAAAAGTTCGTCTCGTGATAGCCCGTGATCGGCTGCTCGCAGCCCAACACCAAACTGGCCTGCGCCGTGTCCTGTCCGAGATGATTGGCCAGCACCTGATCGACGCTGATGCCGCCGCGCAGTTCGGCTCCCTTTTGCAGCGACGCACCGGACAGGATATTGCCCGTCTGACCGGGATGGATGCCAACTCCGGTAGCGTTCTTGTTGAACAACCCCGAGATGAAGTTCATCTTGTGTTTGAGAGGTTCCATCGGCGCGAGGCTTTGGCCCAACTCCATATCCGCTCCGTGCCCCTTGGCCCACCAATGGTCGCCGTGAATCCCACACGCCATGAACAGCGCGGCGAAGCGTTTGGGAAACTGATCGGCAGACGCGTCGCCCGGCAGTTCGGTGCCCCAGACCGGCAGCGATTCGAGCCACGGCAAGGCCATCGCCACGCCAGCGCCTTGCAACAACAGTCGACGAGAGACGCGATGATGTGTGGGTTGTGACGAGCTCATTCAGTGTTCCTTGACGAGTTGGTCGCGGCCTCGCTTTTCGAGGAACTGGCGACTGGTGACAATCGACTCGATCAAACTACTAAAGCGGAAGTCGTCCGCTGCTAATTGGGACTTCATTTTCACGATCAGCGGTTCGTCGGACAAGAGCAACGTGCGGCTTAACGCATACGATAACAGCTTGCGGCACAGATTGTCGACAAATTCCTGCTGCCGCTGGGCTCGCAGGTACTCCCGCAGTCCAGCCACACCGCTGCCTTCCTCGCCGTTTGGAAACCGCGCAGTGATTTCCACGGGCCGACCACCGAGATCCACGTCGCGCAGCTCGCCAACCGGGCCGTACCCCTCAAACACCAAACCAATGGCATCGAACCGGTCATGGCAGCCGGCACAACTCGCATTGTCACGATGTTGAGCCAGGATCTCGCGCAGGGACCGATCGCCCAAATCATTCTCGCTGGCGGGCAATTCCGGAACATTCGGCGGCGGCGGGGGAATGCGTTCGCCCAACAGACGTCGCACGACCCAATAGCCTCGTTTCACCGGACTGGTTCGCAGCCCAGGCGCGTTCTGGGTGAGAAACACCGACATGGGCAGCAGTCCGCCGCGATTAAACCGACGAGCATCCTCGACGCGCACCCAGGAACCTTCGTGGAAGTCGAGCCCTTCGATGCCGTAGTGCTTGGCCAGTACAGGATTGACGAACGTGTGATCACCGTCGAGCAGTTCCAGCACTGAGCGGTCATGACGCACCAGATCAACGAAGAACCGCACCGGTTCCTCGAACATAGCCTGACGTAGCTCGTCGGTGAATTCGGGAAATCGTTCACGATCGACGCTGTTGTGCTCTTCGAAGCGGCGAAAGTCGAGCCAGTTGCCAGCGAACTCGGTGGCGAGCCCGCGAATGCGGACGTCATCGAGCATTCGGCGAGCTTGTTGGACGATCGATTCTGAATCTTGTAGCGCAGGGAGCGGGGCCTTCGTGTTCGGTGCGGGCACCAAATTCATGAGCGTGTCGTCGGGCAACGACGACCAAAGGAAATAGCTCAAGCGGCTGGCCACTTCCACATCCGTCAGCGGTCGTGTTCCTTCACCCGCACTGGCCAGATCCATGCGATAGAGGAAGTGAGGAGACATGAGAATGGACACAACACAGTCGCGAATCGCTTCCTCGTGCTCCAAGCGATCGTCGTCGCGAAGGGAACGATAAAAGGCCAGAATCTCTTGGGCTTCCTCGGGCCATAAGCTTCGTCGCCACGCGCGGGAAGCGAACCGCGGCAGCCACGCGCGATGGATTGGCTCGGCCGACGCACGTTGTTCGTCCAGCCAACGCACTTGCTGGTTGATGCCAGTGAAGTAGTCCTCAATGGCTTGTACCGCCACTTCGCTGCCGCCATTGCGACGAGCTTTGTCGAGATAGACTTCAGCCAACCGCTGGATCATGTCGGCCGAGGCCGCGCTCTTGTCTTCGGCTCGGGCAAAGTCGAACTCGGCCTCGCGCATATATCGCGAATCGGTACGTTCGAACCACAGGAACCCGGAATACTGTCGTGTCGCGGTCGACGAGATGTAATTCAGTTCCGCCCACAACCGATCGAGTGCCTGCTGTTGGCTTTCGTCTAAAACCAGGTCAACTAGCGGACCATCGTCGCGGAAGTAGCCCATCATGCTGTGAAAGCCGGCGCTGAGCAGTCGTCCTTTCTCCTGCTTCTCGCGCGGGATGTCCAAATAATCGCGGCCCCGTTCCGAGATGTAGAAGTCGTCGGGAAACGTCGCGCAAAAGCGTTCGAGCGACGCGAGGTAACGCGTCTGTTGCGATTCGTCGTTCGGCAGGATCAGCTCGGCGGGCGTGCCTTCAGGTACTTCTTGGCCTTCGACGAACAGAGCCTCACGATCGAACGTACGGCGATGGGCGGCGTACTGGCGATTCTTCCACAGCACGAAGGGTTGCGAACCTTTATGGTTGCCTTCGATGTACAGGTTGGGAAACGTCGGTGCCAGCTTCGCCCGCAGTTGCCGCACGTAGTCACGCATCGCTTCGCAGGCCGTGCGCATCTGGGATTCGTCGGCCTGTTGGGGCACGGCGCGAAACATCTCTTGCAACTTCGCGACGGGCCCCGCGGCGTCTGGGTCGTTGAGCAATGTCCACACGTGTTGTGTGTACTTGGGGCTGAGCCGAGCCGCAATCGCCAGCTTCTCCAGCGAGCTTTGTGGCGGAACATCGACAGTCGGTTGTTCGAGTTGCTGGTATTTCCAACAGACGTGAAAATACGCCGCGAGATCGGTGGGCTGGGCCTGATAGAACTCGATGATTCGTTTCACGCCATATTTGTCGCGATCCGTATCGGTGACGACAGGATGCGGGGCGAACGCAACTCCGGTCGGTGTCAGCAGCAGATGTTCCGCGACCAGACGAGCGGCGTCGAGGTACTTGTTGAGCAACGCCGGGGACATCGCCAGCGACTCGCCCGAATTGTCAAAGCCCGCCTCGTTCGCCGGATCAACGGGAAACGTCGCCGTGGGCCGGATGTCGACCTGCGTCAGGTCGCGAATGGTGTAGTTGTACTCCGCGTTGCTCAGCCGCCGCACCAGCACCGGCCCCGGATCGCCCGCGTTACGTTCGGCTTCATATTTCCGCAACGCGCGAATCCACTCGATCACCGCCATACGCTGTGCGGGACTAGGCTGCGTCTTCGCATCCTGGGGCGGCATTTCATTCGCTTCCAGCCGTTCGAGAACGCTCTCCCAAGTTTGATGAGCTCGCGCGACATGGTCGGTCGACGAGTAGATTGTCAAATCGAGTTTCGCCTCGGGTTCCTCCTGTCCATGACAGCCGATGCAGTGCGTTCGCAGAAACGGTTGGACCGATTCGACGAACTGCTGGCGGAGCACTTCGCCCTCCGTACCCCACGCGATCGGCATGGTGCCGATGAACCCCGCGAGGGCAATACCGAGAGCGACCCTACTGAAACCAAGCCAAGCGGAGCGGGGAGTTTGAGGCATAACGCGTTTCTGGCAGGGGCGCGGGGGCCAGCGTTCGGTAGGGTAGCGATTCGTCAGCGACGCCGACGGATGGCAGGGCGGTTCGCGGCGAGTCGTGTCATCGTCCCTGCCGCCCTTCAAATATAACGACCCCAGCCAGGGCGTGTCGAGCAAGTGGAAGAGACGTCGGCACTGTGGCCGGTTGCTGGCGAGTCATCCAATTTGAATCAAAGTGTGTGCCATCACGCGATGAATCCGGTTCGCGCAAAGCAAAGGGCTCGTCTGACGCTAAGCATCCAGACGAGCCCTTTCTACCGTGAAAAGGGCCAGTACGTGTGACGTATTTTGTTGTCACCATACCGCGGTGACTCGGCACTAAGATTCACGGACCTCCGTGTATTGCGACTACCTGGGAAGAATGCAGTTGGCGTGCCATGCGGTCCCGCTTTCGCCAAACTTGAGAAAAACTCCTGACAACCTTAGAAAACACGGAGGAGGTGGTCGGGTTATTCCACCAGGCACTTCGCGAGCTTTGTAATTCTTACCAAAGTCGAGTGAGTTTCCTACACAACTCGCTCCAGGGCCGGTCCACCCTACGTCGTCGGAGGAAACTTATGCGGGTTCAGCAGACTGGTCGTCATCGCCAGGAAAACCGGTTCGAGTGCATCGAAATCGCGATCTTCCGCCTGCCACAGGAGCAGAGCCGTCTGTCCCGCGAAATGGGCGGCCAGCACGCGGGTATGGACCACCAGGTCGAGATGATAGAAGTAGATCTCGTGCCCCGTGACGTCGACATCACCGATCATGGTGGAGTAACGCGAAACCTCCAGTTCGTCATATTCCTCGCGCAGAACCTCGACGGCTTCGTTTGCCAAATCGTCCAAGTCCCGCTCGTTGCTGTACAGCATCAGCTCCCAGGTGCTCCCTCCTGGACTTTCGAGCGAGACGATCCGCGGCTCTGTCGACATTTCGTCCTCGGTAATCTTCCAGCCTTCCGCATAGAAGAAACGCAGACCTAGCTTGTCGTAAACGGCGGTCATATTAATTCAACTGCATGGACGAAGTCAGGAAGGCCCAAATACT
>JBGTHH010001123.1:0-3519 GCA_041746275.1 Pirellulaceae bacterium
CATAGCGACTCCTGACATCCAAAACGCCGGGGGGTAAATGACTTCCATGTCATGCGTCCCCAGGCACCAAGGGTCGCGGAGTCTAGCAGGTGAGCTGGTTTCGCTCTAGCTCGTTTTTCATGTCAGTTTTGCGTCCCGCAACGCCAAGTTTTTAACAACCCAGGCAGAGCCTCCCAGGTAGTGCGTTCCCAGGCGGAGAGTGGGTCCGAGGGGCGAGGGCGATATGTTGAGGGGCTTGGGTAGCGTTGGTTCCAGCATTGACACCGCTAAACGGGGCGTTTATCGTAGGAAAAATTCACTCTTGGAACTTGAATGCATGTCCATTTCCCGGGCCACCCCGATCAACTTCGATACCCTGCCGGTCGGCAGCGTGGTCATTATTATTGGGGAGGCACGGGCTTAGGGCATCGAGTACCGCCTGCATTCATCGAAAGCCCTGATGCCCACGCTGGCTTCAGGGCTTTTTTCGTTTTATCCTCGCACACCCATTACCGATCCATCCACATTGAAAGTGACGCATGCGTACGATCCAAATCTACGACACCACGCTCCGCGACGGAACGCAAGGCGAAGGGGTCAGCCTCTCGCTGCAGGACAAGCTCCAAATCGCTCAACGGCTGGATGAGCTCGGGGTCGATTACATCGAAGGGGGCTATCCGCTATCGAACGAGAAGGACGTCGAGTTCTTTCAGCGCGTGCCGGAATTGGGCTTGAAGAGCGCCAAGATCTGCGCCTTCGGCATGACGCGGCGGCGTGGTCTGGCCGCGGCAGAAGACCCTGGCATGAGAGCATTATACGACTCGGCCGCGCCCGTCTGCACGATTGTCGGCAAGACCTGGGACTTTCATGTCACCGAGGTCCTGCGCGTCACACTCGAAGAGAATCTGGCCATGATCGCCGACTCGGTCAGTTTTCTGGTCCAAGCTGGTCGCGAAGTGATCTATGACGCCGAGCACTTCTTTGATGGATGGAAGGCCAACGCCGACTATGCGGCCAAAACGATTCAAACCGCCGCCCAGGCTGGAGCGAAACTGGTGGTGCTGTGCGATACCAACGGCGGCTCGTTGCCCGAAGAGATCGCGGCCTTGGTCAAGGCGGCGCGGGAGACACTCGAACCGCTGGGGGTCGAGGTTGGCATTCATTGCCACAACGACTGCGATCTGGCCGTGGCCAATTCGCTGGCCGCCGTGGATGCCGGAGCGGTGCAGGTGCAAGGGACGATCAACGGCGTGGGGGAACGCTGCGGCAATGCCGATCTGATCTCGGTCATCGCCAATTTAGGCGTCAAGAAGCGGGGCTATCAGGTCCTCGACGGCACGCAACTCAATCACCTGACGGAGCTGTCGCGCTATGTCTACGAGACCGCCAACATGCTCTTTCGCAACAACCAGCCCTTCGTTGGGCCCAGTGCCTTCGCGCACAAAGGAGGCATGCATGTCCATGCCGTGGCGCGGGCCACACAAAGCTACGAACATATGGACCCGCAGTTGGTCGGCAACGAGCGACGCATTCTGGTCAGCGAGCTGTCGGGGCGTTCGAACATCATCGCCTTGACGACCAAACATAACATCAAGGAAGACAAGGCGTTGATGGACAAGATCCTAGCCCGCGTCGTGTCGATGGAGAACGAAGGCTATCAGTTCGAGGCGGCGGGAGCTTCCTTCGATCTGCTGGTCAAGCGTTGTGCTGATACCTTCACGCCTCACTTCGAGCGACTCAAGTACCATGTGGAAGTGGCCGCCGAGGCGAACGCTCCCGTCGTGACCGAAGCCACCGTGAAAGTGCGTGTCGGCGACGAAGTGCGTTATGAGGTGGGGGAAGGCGATGGTCCGGTCAATGCGTTGGATGCCGCGTTGCGGAAAGCCCTAAACGGCTCGTTCCCCAGCCTGCGCGAGATGCGGCTGGTCGATTACAAGGTCCGCGTGGTAAACTCCGAAGCCGGCACGGCCGCCCGCATCCGCGTGATCATCGAAAGCGCCGACAAGCACGATGTGTGGGGCACCGTGGGGGTTAGCGAGAATATCATCGAAGCGAGCTGGATCGCCTTGAATGACGCGATCGAATACAAGCTCTACAAGGACGAGCTCACTTAGAATCTGTCCGAAAAGGGGTCTGACCCTTCGGACAGGCTCCTAGGATCGACAAGGAAGTCCCGTGTCATTTGTGTCGCCAATCATCATCTCGTCCGTGCGAGATGGCTATCATGGAAAGTCGAGTCGCTGATGATGGATGCTGAACCACTCCCCAATCGCTTCAACCACCAGGAAGCCCAATCGCGGATCTATCAGGCGTGGGAAGCAGGCGGCTACTTTGAGGCCGAACCGAATACGGGGCGCCCACCATATACGATCGTTATCCCGCCGCCTAACGTCACGGGAGCCCTGCATCTCGGCCACGCGCTGAACAATACTTTGCAGGACACCATGATCCGGCTGAAGCGGATGCAAGGTTTTGAAACGCTGTGGATGCCGGGGATGGATCACGCGGGCATTGCCACGCAGGCAGTTGTCGAGCGGCGATTGAAGGAAGAGGAAGGGCTCACGCGGCATGATCTGGGTCGCGAGAAGTTGGTCGAGCGAATTTGGCAGTGGAAACAAGAGTACGGCGATCGGATTCGCGGCCAGCTCAAGCAGATGGGCTGCAGTTGTGATTGGCGTCGCGAGCGATTCACACTGGACGACGTTTGCGCCAAGGCCGTGCGCCAGACCTTTTTCGACCTGTTTAGCAAGGGCCTGATCTATCGCGGCAAGCGGCTGGTGAATTGGGACACGTACCTGCAGACGGCGGTCAGCGACGACGAGGTGTTTCACGAAGTCGTGAAGGGCCACTTCTGGCACTTCAACTATCCGGTAATCGATCCGCAGCCGGGCGAGCCGACTCACGTGACGATCGCCACGACACGTCCTGAGACAATGCTCGGCGACACCGCCGTCGCGGTACATCCCGATCCCGCAGCGGCTTTGAACAAGGTCGCAGCGGAACTGCGGGAACGACTGGCCGCAGCGTCCTCCAAAGACCAGGCAGCAATCCAAAAACAACTCGACAACGTCGAGCGTCGT
Organism: Pirellulaceae bacterium; assembly: GCA_041746275.1. Classification (GTDB taxonomy): domain Bacteria; phylum Planctomycetota; class Planctomycetia; order Pirellulales; family Pirellulaceae. The sequence continues at coordinate 3,060 of JBGTHH010001123.1, forward strand.
CGCGCGGAGATGCTGCCCGCGCTAGTGCAACTACGTGACATGGCGAAAGCTGGACGCAAGTTGATGTTGCCGCTGGTCAACCGCGAGATTCCGTTGGTCGCCGATGAATGGGCCAAGCCGGAACTAGGCAGTGGCTGCGTGAAGATCACTCCGGCCCACGATGCGAACGACTACGAGGTCGGTCTGCGCCAAAATCTTCCGATGATCAACATCCTCAACCCGGACGGAACGCTGAACGAAAACGCCGGTCCGTATCAAGGGTTGAAGATGCAGGAAGGTCGCAAGCGTGTCGTCGCCGATCTCGACGAGCTCGGCTTGGTCGGCGACATCGAAGACCGCGAGATCGATTTAGCGCATTCCGATCGCAGCAAGACGCCGATCGAACCGTACTTGGCCGATCAGTGGTTTTTGAAGATGGATCAATTGGCACAGTCGGCGATGGACGCGGTGAGCGACGAGC
>JBGTHH010001124.1:0-18503 GCA_041746275.1 Pirellulaceae bacterium
ATCGTGGTGTATGCCATGACCCATTGACCCCCTACCCACGTGTCGTGACCTCAGGCGGCACGTCCTACCCCAGCACGCTCGCGCGGGCTCACAGTTGGAGCAACCAGTGACGACGGAACTAGACACTTACGAAGCCGAGCAACATGTTGTCGAGCAATTGCGTGCCAGCCGCCAGAGCATCGCTCGGGAGTTGTCCAAGGCGATCATCGGTCAACAACAAGCGGTCGAGGAACTGTTGATCAGCCTGTTCGCCGGCGGCCATTGTCTGTTGACTGGCGCGCCGGGACTCGCCAAGACACTCTTGGTGCGTTCGATCGCGCAGATCTTTCATCTCAACTTCAGACGGATTCAGTTCACGCCCGACCTCATGCCAGCGGATATCACGGGCACCGAGATCCTGGAGGAGAATGCCGACGGGCACCGCCGGCTGCAATTCGTGAAGGGGCCCATTTTCGCTAACGTCATCCTGGCGGACGAGATCAATCGCACGCCGCCCAAAACACAAGCCGCGTTGCTTGAGGCGATGCAGGAACATCAGGTCACCGCGGCGGGTGTGAGCTATACGTTGGAAGAGCCGTTCTTTGTTCTAGCGACTCAAAATCCGATTGAAATGGAGGGGACTTATCCCTTGCCCGAGGCGCAGCTCGATCGTTTCATGTTCAACATCCGACTCGACTACTTGGACGAGAACGATGAAGTCGCCGTGGTTTCGCAAACGACATCGGTGCGCCCCGAAACCATCCAGCCGCTCTTTACCGGCGAGGATGTGCTGCGATTTCATCAAGTCGTCCGTCGCGTGCCGATCGCCGAGGATCTGGTGCGGTACGCCGTGCGTCTGGCCGCCGCGAGTCGTCCGGGGCAAGCGGGCACGCCCGACTTTGTCAACGATTGGGTCAGTTGGGGCGCGGGCCTGCGCGCCGCGCAGTATTTGGTGCTCGGGGCCAAGGCCCGCGCATTGTTTGAAGGTCGCTCCCATGTGATGATCGAGGACATCCACGCGTTGGTTCACGCGACGTTCCGCCACCGCATTTTGATTGGTTACCGCGCGGAAGCCGAAGGTGTCTCGGTGGAAACGGTCATCGATCGATTGCTCGAAACCATCCCGGCTCCCCTGAGTCAATGAAGCCACTACCCGTCACACCGCAGACGCCACACAACCAAGCGACCGTTGGTCACGGTCGCCGGTCCTTCATCGATCCCGCGTCATTGATGCGGATCAAGAACCTGCAGATGCGAGCGAAGGTGATTGTCGAGGGCTTTTTCAGCGGACAGCATCGCAGTCCTTATCATGGCTTTTCCGTCGAGTTCAGCGAGTATCGGCAATACACTCCCGGTGACGATTTGCGATACCTCGATTGGCGACTGTTCGCGCGCTCGGATCGCTACTACATCAAGCGTTTCGAGGACGAGACTAATCTGCGCTGCTATTTGTTGCTCGACATGAGCCGCTCGATGGGTTACGGTTCGCTGGCCTATGCCAAGGTCGACTATGCTCGAACCGTCGCGGCCACACTCGCTTACTTTTTATCGCTGCAACGCGATGCGGTTGGTTTGGTGACGTTCGACGAGCAGATTGTCGAGTACCTGCCCGCGCGATTTCGCCCGGGTCACATGCACCGCTTGATGATCTGTCTTGAAAAGTCCGTGTCTGGATCGGCCACGAATCTGGCCTCGGGGATCGAGCAGGTCGCGCGGACCGTCACCAAACGGGGCTTGATCGTGTTGATTTCCGATTTGCTCGCGCCGATCGAGACTCTGGAAACTCAGCTCGGCTACCTCCGTTCGCGCGGGCACGACATTGTAGTGTTGCGGGTACTCGATCCGACGGAGGTGAACTTCACGTTCGAAAGCCCGGCGTTGTTCGAGGACCTCGAGTCCGGCAGTGAATTGTACGTCGATCCCGACACGGTACGGCGGACGTATCTCCAACGTTTCGCCCAGCACGCCCAAGCGGTACAAACCACCTGTGCGAATCTGGGCATCGATTTTTTCCAGTTGACGATCGATCAGCCGCTGGAATTTTCGCTGTTCGAGTTCATGCACGCGCGACTGCGCCGTGGTCGGCAGGTGGCTCGCAATCGCCGCAACACGCGGAGCACCTCGTCATGAGCCTGTTGACTCCGCTCTATCTGCTTGGGTTGGCCGCCGTCTCGTTGCCCATCCTGTTTCACTTGATCCGACGCACGCCACGCGGGCGGCAACTGTTCAGCTCGCTCATGTTCCTTGCGCCGTCGCCTCCGCGATTGACGCGTCGCAGTCGCGTGGAACATTGGCTGCTGTTGTTGTTACGCGCGACGGCCCTGATCCTGTTGGCCCTGGCCTTCGCGCGACCCTTCTTGCGACAAGTGGCCAATCTCTCGCTGAGCAACGTGCGAGTGCGGCGCATCGCGATCCTGGTCGATACCAGTGCGAGCATGCAGCGCCCGCAACTGTGGCAACAAGCGTTGGCCAAGCTGAATGCAACTCTCGATCAACTCGGCCCTCACGACGACGTTAGCCTGCACGCGTTCGACCGAGACATGCGGACGATCGTCGCGCCGCTGGAAGCGACGACACGGGAGCGCGGCCCGGTCGCCGATCTCGTACGGGAACGTGCGGCCGGCTTGAAGCCTTCCTGGCATCACACGGATCTGGGAAGTGCCCTCATCGCCGTGGCCGAGGAACTGGCCGTCGTCGGGGACGATCCAGACCAGTCGTCGGTGGCACAAATTGTGGTCATTAGCGACCTGCAACAAGGTGCCGACCTAAATGCGATGCAAGGCTATGAGTGGCCAGAACACGTCTTGGTCTCCATCGAAACGGTGCAGTCCGCCGATCCGTCGAATGCCAGCTTGAGCGTTCTGCGCGCGGAGGATGAACCGGCCGCGGACCAGTCCACGCGCGTCCGCATCACGAATGTCGTCGATTCGCGCGTCGATCAGTTTGAGGTGGGATGGTCCCGCGGCGACGCGGATCGTGGCGACACGCGAGACAAGACGATGCCCGTCTATGTTCCGGCGGGACAGAGCCGCGTGGTTCAGCTCCCGCCTCCCGATCCCTCGATCCTCAGCGATCGCTTGACCCTACAAGGCGACCCGGCCCTCTTCGACAACACGTTTTATGTCGTTCCTCAGATTCAGGATCAAGTTGAATTGATCTATTTGGGTTCCGATCGTGCGGACGACCCCGATGGCCTGCGTTACTACCTGCAACTCGCATTGCATGACACGCCGCAGCGCAAGGTGAATATCGTACCCGCTGCGGACGAAGCGTTCGTGGCTCCGCGAACGGAGACGCGGCTGGTCGTTGTCACGTCGGCGCTCACGGACGAGCAGTTCACGCAACTGACGGACTACGTTCGCGATGGCGGAACGCTATTGGCCCTGCCTCGTGATGCCGAGTCGGCTGCTGCGGTGGCCGCTCACTTTCCGTCGTGGGATTTCGTCACTCGTGATGCCGAAACCGGGGTCAAAGATTATTTGCTACTGGTCGACATTGACTTCGCCCACCCGTTATTCAAGCCGTTCGCCACGCCGCGCTACAGTGATTTTACGAAGATCCACTTCTGGAATCACCAACGATTTCAGCTCGACGAAGAGGGCGTGCGGATCTTGGCTCGCTTCGATAACGGGGATCCCGCGATGTGGGAGCAAGCGTTGGGAGCGGGCCGCGTCTTCGCGCTCGCCAGTGGGTGGCGTCCCGACGAAAGTCAGCTTGCCCTATCCAGTAAGTTCGTTCCTTTGCTGAACACGCTGTTGGACCAGGCGGCGGGAAGTCCGATCGATTTTCCCTCGTTTTACGTCGGCCAACCGATTCCGCTCCCCGAGTTGCGCGAGAGTACCGCGGTGACCAAACCCGACGGCAGCGTCGTCCCGTTGGAATCGCAGTCGCGTTGGTTTCGCGATGCCGATCAACCCGGCATCTACACCATCAGCCACCTCGTAAACCCCATTCGCTTCGCGGTGAATTTGTCGCCACGCGAGAGCGAAACCTCACTCCTGGATCTCGAACAGTTGGAAGAGTTGGGAGTTCATCTCGGGCGTCATGCCACGCAGGCCGAGGAACTCGAACGACAACGACAGTTGAGGGATATCGAACTGGAATCGCAGCAGCAGTTATGGCGTTGGTTGATTGTCGTCGTGTTAGGTGTCTTGGGATTGGAGACGTGGCTGGCGGGACGTCGGTCGCGAGCCCCAGTGAATACATAGACCAGTGAGTGCATAGAATAGAATTGCCAGCCGCAGTCCCGCTGGCCGTGAGTTAACGAGGAGATGTCGCATGATCGAACGCCGATTGCTTCGTCAACTAGAAAAAGCCGCGGGACGATTCCGACATCTACATGCGGTGATTGGTTGGTCGATCGTGTGGATTCTCGCCGCAGTGGTCGCCGTGGCGGCGCTAGGCATGTATCGCAGCGTCGGTTGGTACTCGCCGTGGGCGGCACCGCTCGTCGGGTTGTCCGCTTTGGTCGCGGCCTTGATCGTGGCCGTGTTGGCTTGGCGTTCGGCCCGCGACTATCACTGGGTGGCCTTGCGCGTGGAGGAGGCGTATCCCGAACTGCGCGCGGGTCTCTTGGCCGCCATCTCCCAGCAACCACAACTGCGCCACGGGCGATACAGTTATCTCCAAGCTACCGTCATTCAAGACACGCTGCATCACGCATACGTTTACACTTGGAAGGACGTCGTGCCCTGGTCCAAGTTATTAACGGCGCACTCGGCCCACTTGGTCGCCTTGGTCGCGTTCGTGGCCGCCGTGGGCACGCTCGGCCTGCAAGCCCGACCGCAAGCATCCGTCGCGGCCATCGCCGAAGACGATATCGAGTATCTCAGATCCGATCTTCCCTTTGACGTCACCATCGAACCAGGAGACACAGAAATTGAACGCGGCAGCAGCCTGCTCGTGCTCGCTCGTTGTGTCGGCGCATTGCCGCTGGAGGCCCATCTGGTTTACGGTCCCGGTCTGGCATCAGACGATACACTGCCTCAAGTCCCGCCGACGGACGCCCCCACTACTACTTCCACCTCATCGGGTTCCATCACGAATTTGCCGATGACCAAGACGCTGAAGGATCCGGTTTATGGTGGTCGGATCGCCGAGGTGAATGAAGCCCTGTCCTATCGCGTCGAATTCGCGGGGCAGGCGACCGAGACCTATCGCGTGACCGTGTTTGAGTATCCTCGGTTAGTACGTGCCGACGCCACTCTGAACTTCCCGAGCTACACGGGGCTCGAGACGCGCGTGATTCAAGACGTCCGCCGCGTTTCCGCCGTCGAAGGAACTCGCCTGCAATTGAATTGCCAACTCAATAAGCAAGTCGCCTCGGCTCGTCTGGTAAGCAAACAGGGCGAAGCTATTGACTTGAAATTGGCGGACAAGGCCGGCTCGTTGTATGCGACCGAATTGCTCATGGCCACTTCCCAGCGATATGAGCTCGAGCTGATCGATCACGAAGGTCGACGCAGCAAGCAGACAACCAGCTTTGTCATCACAGTAATTCCCAACAAGCCGCCCGACTTGAAACTTGTCCAGCCCGCGCGCGACACCCGCGTCTCGCCGATCGAGGAGCTGGCGCTTCAGGCCAATGTCTGGGACGATTTTGGCGTGAGTCGCTTTGGGCTCGCATACTCGCTAGGCGGTTTGGAGTCGCAAGAGATTGTGCTGGGCGAATCTGCTCCCGCGAAGCAACGCACGCTGGTCGAACACTTGATCGCGTTCGAGGATCTGGAGGCGGAACCCGACCAGTTGCTGTCGTATCACTTTTGGGCTGAGGATACCGGACCGGATGGTCAATTGCGACGAGTCTCCAGTGATATGTTCTTCGCTGAAGTCCGGCACTTCGAGGAGATCTTTCGCGAAGGTCAATCGCCCCCCGGTGGCGAGTCGCCGCCGCAAGAGTCAAGCGAGAACGAGCAGGCGGCCGAGAAGCTCGCCGAACTGCAAAAGCAAATCATCTCGGGCACTTGGAATGTCTTGCGTCGCGAGCAAGCCTCCAAGCTGACCAACAAATTCGTTGGCGATACGCAATTGCTCGCCGAATCGCAAGCGGATGCGATTGGGCAAGCCGAGACGTTGGCCCAGGAACTGGAAGACCCGCAGTCACGGCTACACATCCAGGAAGTCTTGCGGCACATGGAACAGGCCTTGACGACGTTGGGCGAGGCGCGGGATGGCCCGCAACTCGAAGCTTTGACGCCAGCACTCGCCGCCGAGCAAGCCGCTTACCAGACGCTGTTGAAGTTGCGTGCTCGCGAGCATCAAGTCGTCCAGTCACGACAACAATCCTCCAGTTCCAGCAGTAGCAGTAGTGCCGCCAACCGGCAACAACAGGAACTCCAGCAGCTCGAACTCGATAGCGAAGAGAACCGCTACGAGACCGAACGTACGGCCAATACTCAGCCAGAGCAGGCGGCGCGGGAGAATCGCCAAGTCCTCAATCGGCTGGCCGAATTGGCGCGACGCCAAGGCGACTTGAATGAACGACTGAAGGAGCTGCAATCGGCGTTGGAGGAGGCTCCGACGGAGGAGGAACGTGAGGAGATTCTGCGACAGCTCAAACGATTGCAAGAGGAACAACAGCAAGTCCTGCGCGATACCGAGGAACTGCAGGAACGGATGGAACGTCCCGAGAATCAAGAGCAGATGGCGGAAGCCCGTGAGCAGCTCGACCAGACGCGAGAGAACGTTCGTCAAGCCTCGGAAGCCTTGGAAGAAGGACGCGTCTCGCGTGCCTTGGCGGCGGGTTCGCGGGCGGAAAACGAGCTGAATGAATTACGTGAGGAGTTTCGCCGACGAGCCTCGGGGCAATTTACGGAAGAGATGCGCGAGATGCGTGACCAAGCTCGCGAATTGGACGACACGCAACAACAGTTGTCGGAGCGATTGACAGGGCTCGATGATCCGAAGAGCCAACCAGCATCGCTGCGCGAAACCGGTGAACGCGAAGAGATCGTGACCGGATTAGCGGAGCAGACCGAACGTTTGCAAGAGTTGCTCGATCGGATGCAGGAGACCGTCTTGGAGGCCGAGGAGACCGAGCCGTTGCTGGCCGATCAGTTGTACAAGGCGGCCCGCGATGCCCAGCAGCGGGAATTAGGTGCCGGGCTGAATACCACGCGTCGCATGTTGGAGTATGGCTTCTCCGAGGACGCGCAGCGGCAAGAGCAGCAAGTGCGATCGGGCATCAACGACTTACGCGAAGGCGTGGATCGCGCGGCGGAAAGTGTGCTCGGTGACGAAACGACATCCCTGCGCCGCGCCCGCGAAGCTTTGCAGGAGTTGAGCGAGCAGTTGAATAATGAAATCGCTCGTGCCGGTGGAGGCTCGCCGCGCGACGCGGAGGATATGGAAGCGTCGACCGAGACGGCTCCGAATGCCGGCTCACCCGGCAATGCCCAGCCGAGCGAGGAGGCGTCGACTCCCGGTCGTTCGCCATCAGAGCGTGGTGATGCGCCAAGCTCCTCCGAAACCGCTAACGTGCCTGCCGAGTCACCCGGAGCGACCCCAGGTGATATGCCGCCATCACCCGGTGCGGAGAGCGGGAGACCGACTCCTGGTGAACCGGGGGGAGAGCAGCCTAGTGCCAGCCAGTCGCCTGCGGGTGCTCAACAACAACGTGGCCCGGGAAGTCCTTCCGCGGGATCGGCGGGTTCTACCAACAGCGGCGGCAGTCGCGAAGGATTTGATCGAGCGTTTCAGGGCAGCGGCGAGAATACGACGACGATGGCTCCGATCGGCGGTGAGGACTTTGTGGAATGGTCGGATCGGTTGCGCGACGTCGAGGAGATGCTGTCCGATCCTCAACTGCGCGCCGAAGCCGCACGGATTCGCGATCGCGCGCGTGGCTTCCGCGTCGATCTGAAACGCCATTCGAAGGAGCCGAGCTGGGACCTGGTCGAGTTGCAGGTCGCCAAACCGTTGGCCGAGCTGCGTGATCGTATCGCGGAAGAGTTGCTCAGACGGACCTCAGACGATGCGACGATCCCGTTGGATCGCGATCCCGTCCCCTCGAAGTATCAAGAGCAAGTGCGGCGTTATTACGAACAGCTTGGGAGCGGCAAATGATGCTCGCGACGTTGGTCTGGGGCACGCCCGACTGGTTGCTCCCGGCGAGTCTCACGGTCGGTGCGATTTTAGCGTTGGTCGTCTGGTCCTACTGGCGCTCCACGATGAAGCTGCCCCGCAAACTGTTGGCGGGAACGTTGAAGGTAATCGCACTCGCCGCATTGGCCGCCTGTTTGTTGGAGCCGCTGTTCAGTGGAGTACGGCCGCGGCCGGGCGCTAATCTGTTCATTCTCATGGCCGACGATAGTTTAAGCCTGCGCGTTCACGATCCGGATAGTCGCGAGTCGCGCGGTGATCGACTCAAGTCGGCATTGGTATCCGATACCTCGTGGCGCACGCGGCTTGATACGGATTTCGACGTTCGACGCTATGCCTACGATCGTCGCGCACGGCCGTCGGACGACTTTCAGGATTTGGAGTTCATTGGCACGGGATCGGCACTCTTCTCGTCGCTCGATAGTATCGCCCGGCGTTTCCAAGGCCGGCCGAACGCGGGGATCTTGCTGTTCACCGATGGCCGAGCCACCGATACTCTCGATGCTCTTGGCGACTCGACGCAACTCCCTCCGATCTATCCCGTCATCCTGGGCGGCGAACGTGAGCTCCGCGATATTCGCGTCAGCCGAGTCGCGGTAACACAGACAAACTTTGAAGCCGCTCCGGTGACGATCGCGGCGGAAGTCATGACCTCGGGACTTGCCAGCGAGTCGCTCGTGATCCAGTTGCTCGACGAAAGCGATAAGGAGTTGCAACGCGCGACGCTGCAAAGCGGTTCGGATCAGCGCCCACTCGCCCATCGCTTTCTGTTTCGCCCAGACACCGCGGGCATCAGCTTCTACAAAGTCCGGGCGTTTGCCGCAGCCGACGAAAAGCATCTGACGCAACCCGAACGACGGATGTCGGAAGCGACGTGGGAAAACAACTCGCGCTGGGCCGTCGTCGATCGTGGCGGTGGCCCTTATCGTGTGCTCTATGTCACTGGGCGTCCAAACTGGGAATTCAAGTTCCTCCGCCGCGCCTTGCAGCAAGATGATGAAGTGCATTTGGTCGGTTTGGTGCGGATCGCGAAGAAGGAGCCGAAATTCACCTTTCGCGGCAGGACTGGGGAAACCACCAATCCGCTTTATCGTGGGTTTGGCAACCAAGACGACGAGCAGGCCGAAAAGTATGATCAACCCGTGCTCTTGCGTCTGGGTACGGAAGACGCCGAGGAACTGCGCGATGGCTTTCCCCAAGCCGCGGAAGAGTTGTTTCGTTATCACGCCATCGTGTTGGACGATATCGAGGCAGCTAGCTTCACCCAAGATCAAATGTCACTGATTCAAGAGTTCACGAGCCAACGTGGTGGCGGCTTCCTGATGCTGGGCGGACGTGAATCGTTTGCCGGAGGAGGCTATGCCCGCACGCCGATCGGTGAACTGCTGCCGGTCTATGTCGATGCGCCGGGCGAGCCGACTGTCGAAAAGTACTCCTTGTCGTTGACTCGCGAAGGTTGGCTGCAACCGTGGATTCGTGTGCGTGCGACGGAACCGGCCGAACGGCAACGACTCAACGAGATGCCGGGCTTCAAAACGGTCAATCGCGTCCGCAGCATCAAACCGGGGGCCAGTGTCCTGGCGCAGGTTCAAGGCGAAGGTGACGAACCCTATCCCGCCATCGTCGCGCAGCGATTTGGCAGGGGACAAGCCGCGGCGGTGTTGATCGGTGACATGTGGCGCTGGGGTTTGCACCGAACGGAAGGGCAAGAGAGCGATCTCGAAAAGGCTTGGCGACAGACGATTCGCTGGCTCGTGGCGGATGTGCCCGGGCGAGTTCAGATCGAGACGCGACGCAAAGCGGATGACCCCATGTCCCCGATCGAACTGGTCGTCCACGTCCGCGACGAAAAGTTTCGACCGCTCGACAATGCGACGGTCGAGGTCCGAGTCATGACTCCCGAAGCCAAGGAGATAAAACTGGCGGCTGAAGCGAGTCACGATAAGGCGGGGACTTACGTCGCCTTATTCACCTCGCGTTTGACGGGCCCTTATCATGCCGAAATCATTGTGACCGCCGAGGACGGGAGCGAGATTGGCAGACGCGAGGCGGGCTGGGTTTCGGAACCATCCACCGAGGAGTTCGAACACTTGACTCCCCATCGCGAGTTGCTGGAAGATCTCGCGCGACGAACCGAGGGCGAGGTGCTCGAACTGCATGAGCTCGATGATTTTGTCAGCAGTCTGCCCAATCGCAAGATACCGGTCACGCAACCTTGGATCTATCCGATCTGGCATCACTGGTCGGTGTTCGCCATCGCCATCGGTTGCTTGATCGGCGAGTGGGGCGTGCGACGTTGGCACGGCTTGCCGTAAAGAAATGAACTCCTTGAGAACAAAGTCGCCATGAACATAGTGCTGCTATCCGCGATGTTGCTGCTGGGCGTGGATGCTGACGATCGGCAAACGGTCATTACGGTTGTCGGAGCATCAGGGACGGACGAGTATGGTCAGCAGTTTCAAACTTGGGCCGAACGTTGGAGAGAAGCTGCGGATCGCGCCGAAGCGGAGTATTTCTCGATAGGCACGAGTGAGAACGGCACGACGTCGGATCGAGAAGAACTCCAGCAAGTCCTGCAAGGTACGGTGGCGAAGCCGCAAGCGAACGAACCGGTCTGGCTGGTCTTCATCGGGCATGGCACATTTGACGGCCGCGTGGCGAAGTTCAATCTGCGTGGCGAAGATGTTTCCGCAGCGGAGTTAGCCGCGTGGCTCCAGTCCGCGACGCGTCCTTTGGCCGTGATCAATTGCGCTTCGGCCAGCGGATCGTTTATCAACGCACTGGCGGGACCACGGCGGGTGATCGTGACGGCCACCAAGAGCGGGTTGCAGCTTAACTTCGCGCGTTTTGGGGACTACCTGTCGCGCGCGATTGTCGACACCACGATCGACCTGGACAAAGACGAGCAAACGTCGCTGCTGGAGGCGTTCCTGGCGGCGTCGAGCCAAGTGCAGGAGTTCTATCATCAAGAGGGGCGACTGGCGACCGAGCATGCTTTGCTGGACGACAACGGGGACGGTCGTGGTACACCCGCAGCTTGGTTTCGTGGCACGCGCGCGACGAAAGCCGCGAAGGAAGGAGCCGTCGATGGGCTACTCGCCAATCAACTCTGCCTGGTCCGCAGTGCCAGCGAGCGAGATCTGTCGGCCGAAGCCCGCAGTCGTCGCGATGAATTGGAAGCGGAGATCGCTGGCCTGCGAAAACTCAAAGAGGGACTGTCCGAGCAAGAGTATTACGCGAAGCTAGAAGCGATCTTGATACAACTCGCCCAACTCTACGCAGCAACCGAACAACCCACCACAACGCCGTAGGCTGCTGCCGATCTAAATCTCGATGTGGGTGATCCCCGCGACTTCGTCGAAGTGGCCGATCTTGAGGACCATACCTCGGGAGCCGGGCATTTCGGCGACGAAGACTGGGTCGCAAACGACGATCGGAGGCGTGGCTACCATTAAGGTGAGCGACGACACGTACGAGACAGTCAACGACAGAGCGACGAACCAAGGCACTGATCCAGCGGCGATTCGCATCAACTGGGCTTGCTTCGCGCGAGAGAGCTCTTGCTCGATACAGTATTGTTCAATCACATCCGTTCGATTGAGCGGACTGGTCAGCTCGAGCATTTCGTCGAAGGTGCTGCCGTTTGCGTGACACTTGCGATGGGTTCTGGCAGCACGGAAGGCCAGCTTTCTTCGCGTGAATTCCAGCCGAGCCTGATACGCATCGAGCGCCCGTTGCCTGCGTTGCACAACATAATTCATCAGTCCCCGAGGCGCGGCCAAACCAAGATTGGCGGCAGCCAACATGGCTTGCAGCGGCCGGCGATAGAGTGCCAATCGTCGATACTCCGCAAAGACCTCGGCTTGAATATTGGTGACAGCAGCCGTTAGGTCTTCGCTCGTGGTGAGGATCAACTCGTCGCCCACTTCGATGCATAGCGGCTTCAGGTAGTAAACTTTCACGCCGCGCTGCTTGCCGGGACCGCTGAGGAACTCGTCGAGGCGGGTTTGCACACAATCAGGTATCCGATCGCTGATCGTGTCGAAGTCCTTTTGCTCGGTTACCGTGACGAAGAATTTTCCTTTGGGGAGTCGAATGGAAGCCTGAAACAGGTCGAACTCGCGTACTTGGGTGAAATCGCTGCGATGATTCGCGACGACTGAGTCCCAACGCTTGGCCTTGGAGGCAAATGGCCGCGACTGTTTCAGCATCGTCTCGGCCAATTGTTTGCTTGCATCCTTGGGTGGTACCCACACGGGATCTCCCGCCCAAGCTCCGAATGGCTTGAGTTCTTGTTCGAGCGTAAACGGTTTGGCGATTGCAGGGTCGACAATCGACGGGGTCAACCGGCGAGTTGGCACCGGGCGTTCGATGGTCCTTGGCATGACAAGTCTCCAAGAGTGAAAAGAAAGGTGACGCAATGCCGAACTCTGCAACAGGCATGGGGCACCATGCTCGCAGGAGTTCCCATAACCAACTCGAGGAAATCCTCGTATTCGCTGCGACTGTATTCGCCTGACGTCTTGACGTATTGGGAGTCTGCCGGGATTAGTTATTGAGCCTCTCCGGGTCCAGTTCTTCCGTCTGCCCAGAACGATGCTCAACGAGCGCCTCCCGCGCCAGACCGACGAGCTTGTCCGATGTGCGGGCAATCGCGCGATCGAAATCGTCCTCGGTGGCCAACTCGGCGAGTAGCCGCGCGGCCAGCAGATCCTGCTCGGCCTGAGAGAGTTTGGCGGCCTCGGCGAACGCCTGCTCCAACAACGTAGTCATGACAGCACCTCCTCACCTACTATCCTATGGTATCGACCGGTGGCGGGAGACAAAAGCCCGGCCGCCCAATGGACGCGATGTTTGCGATCACTTCAGAATTCCGTCGCTGTCGGACTTCATCTCTCCATGAAGTCCCCAACGAAACCAATTGCGATCTAACAGGCCGCCGGAGGCGGACAGATGGATCGTGAGGACTGAGCGAAGTCGAGGCGAGATCGCCTGTGAGAAGACTCGGGATGGTTCAGGGATCGGCTTGGGCGGCTTCGCGCAGCAGATGCAAAGCGGTCTCGACCAAGATTTCACCGGAACCGGGTTGCAGCGTCGAGTTGGTCACTTCGTAACTTCCTCCGGCATACGCGGCACGATGGGGAATGTAGATCGTTTCCACCGCGTTGGCTAGTTCAAGGACCAGCGTGGTGCGGAATGGCGACGCTTGTTTTATCGCCAGCCCCAATTCAACAAACACCTCGCCGGGCAAACAGACCAAGGCGACATCGTGGCCGATCGTCATCACCGTCACATCCACGGTCAGCGACTCGCCTGTCCCGGCCAACGAACGACTCAATCCCCACGTGATGTGCTCCTGCGTGGTGACATACGGTTCGCGATGCCGGAACTGATCCAAAATAATCTTCTTGTAAGCCGTGACGTGATCGAAGAAGTCGACTTTGGCTTGCTGTCTAGCCAGTTCCAAAATGGCCACGGAACGCTCGACTTCCTGCCGCGAAGCATCCTGAAGTGGCAACGAGACGGTCTGAGACTTGACGAAAAGCTTTGTCGAGGTCAATGCGGGCAATTGATCGATCTGACTCGCGATGGAAGTTCCGATCGAACGACCAATCATGTCGGCCTTATTGCGTTCGGGGCGGTGGGGATCGGCATGGTTGATGTCTCCACAGCAACCAGTACCGAAGATGGAGATCAAGTCGCCGGGGAATTTCTCGCGCAACGTTTGTTCAATGAAGTAGGGATAGTCCGCGCTCCACTTCGTGCCGCCGACGGTATCCAAGTGCAGGGCGAAGTTGCTGATGATTCCCCGCAACGGTTCGTCAGCCACACCACCGATCGCGAGTAAGGCGATTTCGGGATCGATGGGGCCTGCCGACCGAACAACATTCGGGTTAGCAAAATTCATCCATGTGCGTACGCTGCCATCGCGCATGACGAAGCGGCGATTGAACGAAACCGGTGTGGATTGGACCGCGGAGCCGGAGCGCAGGGCCACGGGTGCGGCGTTGGCGTGGGCTTGCGAGATCGCCTCGACGGGCCCCTCGATCAGACGACGGATGTAATCGGCCCGCAGGGTTTCTTGTGGCTCGTCGCCCAGATACAAGTACAACTCTTTCATGTAATCGGGCGCGGTATGGGAGTGCGTTGCCGCGACGACGATGTGGGGGTCGGGAATGCCCGTCGCCGCCGACGCTCGTTGCCGAATCTCGCGCGAGAGGTCGGTGGCGATACCGATCAAGTCGCACACGACTAAGGCCGCGGCGGTTTCGCCATCACGAAACACAATCGCTTTGGCCTTGAGCGGATCGATCATGCCGTCCGCCAATCGCTCGTGGTAATATCCCGCCATGGGAAATCCGACGGGCGGCGTCACGTCCACCTCCGCGATACCGACTTGCAGCGATTCGGATCGATTGGAATCGGGAACCGGTTCAACGGCCAGGAGGCCTCCTCCCGCCAGCACCCAAGCTGCCGCGCAAACCACAAGAGTAACGCATGATCGCCAGACGCTAAGACAAAAGCCTAGAGACCTCGGCACCGATGGTGTGAACACTTTGCTTCCTCCCTTAGAACGTCCCTGAGTTGCCAGCACGAGTTGGGACATTATCATGGCGGAAGCTTGCCCCGCCTGACAAGCATGGAGCGACCTTACTCGCCCTGCGACTCGTGCGGCGGGAGAGGCATTTTCTCAGTTACCCGGAGCACCCACATGTCACGCCTGCGAATCGTTCGTCAATTACTCTGGGGAACCGCTCTGTCCGCCGGTTCTCTCTTGGCCCAGGAACCCCAACGACCGGTGCGCGACGCGTCCTCCCCGTCGACCGCACCCGCGCGCCTGGCACTCTACGAGGGCTTTAACGGCTACACACGCCGGATCACAACCGCCTCGACCGCCGCACAGCAATGGTTCGATCAGGGCGTTCAATTGCTGTATGGCTTCAATCACGATGAAGCGATTCGCTCGTTTGAAACCGCGGCGGAACTCGATCCGACCTGTGCAATGGCTTGGTGGGGCGCGGCCTATGCGCGTGGCCTGCATATCAACAATCCCGAAATGGGCGAGGAGCAAAGTCGGCGAGCACACGAGGCAGCCGACAATGCCTTGGCGGCGTTGGACGATGAATCGCCCGTCGAGCAGGCGCTGATTCGTGCAGTGAGGTCGCGTTATGCCTGGCCCGTCCCCAAGGACCGGCGACCGCTCGATCAGAGTTATGCCGACGCCATGGAAGCCGTATGGCATCGCTTTCCCGACGACGCCGATGTGGGCGCGTTGTATGCCGAGTCGTTGATGAACTTACAGCCTTGGGATTTGTGGACCGCGGCGGGCGTGCCGAAAGGGCGGACTTTGGAAATCGTCGCGGTCCTCGAACGGACACTCGCCAAACATCCTCGGCATCCCGGTGCCAACCATTTTTACATTCACGCGATTGAGGCTTCGCCGTGGCCGGAGAAGGGGATCGAAGTGGCCGAGCGATTGCAGACTCTGGTGCCTGGCTCCGGGCATTTGGTCCACATGCCTTCCCATATCTTCATGCGAGTTGGTCGTTATGCCGAGGCGGCTGCGGCGAATGAGCGAGCGATCGCGGCTGACGAGAACTACTTTTCCAACGCGCCCGCGCCCGATTTCTACAGCGTCTACTTCCTACACAACATCCATTTCCTGGCGTATGCGGCGATGATGGAAGGTCGCTACGAATCGGCCATCACGGCGTCTCGCAAGATTGAAACGACGATCCCTCCCGAGTTTCTGAAGAAGTATGTCACCGTGGCGGACGGATTCATGCCCACGACGCTGCACGTGCTGATTCGGTTTGGCAAGTGGAACGAGATCCTGGCCGCGCCGGAACCGGAGTCATGGCGTTTGTTGAGTCGCGCCGAGCGCCATTTCGCTCGCTCGTTGGCTCATGCCGCGCTCGGGCAAACGGAAGCCGCTCGACGCGAAATCGACTTGCTTGATGAAGTCGCCCAGGGCTTCACGGATGAATGGAAAATGGGCAACAATTCCGCCAAGGCCGTGATCGAAGTGGCGCGCACGATGGCCGAAGGAGAACTGGCATATCGCCAAGGCGACCGCGAACCGGCGTTCGAGCGACTTCGCGCCGCGGTCAAGCTGGAAGAGGCGTTGAGCTACGACGAGCCACCGGGTTGGATGCAGCCCGTCCGCCATGCTTTGGGGGCGTTGCTGTTGGCGGACGACCGCCCGCAGGAGGCCGAGGAAGTCTATCAAGCCGATCTCGTTCGCCATCCGGGCAATGCCTGGTCGTTGCTGGGACTGCAACAGGCTTTAGCCAAGCAAGGAAACGCGCGTGAGGCGGATGCTTTGGACGAACAAGTTCGACAAGCGTGGGCGCGAGCCGATGTCGCGCCCGTCGCCAGTTGTTATTGCCATCCCGACGCCCTGGCGCGGCCATAAGGCGGACGATAGTCTCTTCCTCGGGGTCATGCTTGTCACGTTAGGGGATCAGCAAGATCAGTCCAGTAATGACACCGGCCTCGACCGAAGCCGCTTCCAAACTAAGTGGTGGCAGTTCGTTGAAGCGTGGCGCGGGACGACCGGCTGGATAGGGATCGGGATGCAGGCGGCATTGGTTGGCCGGGGTGGCTGTCGCGAGATAGGGCAGCGCCGGAAGTGTGGCGAAGAACCGGGCGGCGGAAATCGCGGGCTGCAAGCCGTCAATATGTCGGCCATGCCGTTCGAGATTCATTTCCTCGAAGTAGACCGGCCGGAAGCAGAACTCCGAGGCGGGAAGCCGCGCGGGAACACTGACATGCATGTGATAAACGCTGGGCGAGTAAGCCAACGTAGGATGCTGTGCGAATTGCTGTGCGGCATGGTCGGGCGGAAGTGCCCCGCCGCTTGCTTCCGAATTAGGTGTGGCATCGAGCGCGATCGAACCTATCGGAGTAAAACCGATATCCACACCATCCACGAAGGCTGGCCCACGCGAGCTGGATTGGGGCAGCTCCTCGACAGGCTGCCTGACTGCTTGACGCAGCGTGGTCGACGACGTGTCGGAAGCCTCCGTGAGTCCAGCCATTGGCAAGGCGGCCCGCACTTGAAACGAAGCGGGCTCGCGTTCACTCGCGTGGCCCAACTTGGCCGCCACGAGTACGGTCGCCAACACCCCACCCCGAACCAGTTGGTGATGCTTGGCCCAAAAACGCTGCCAGAGGGACCGTTTCCGGAGAACCGCAGTAGGTACAAGTCGAAGGTTATTCATACTTAGGATGGTTGGTTTGATAGGTGAATGAGTCAAGCAAGCATAGCAAGTACAGCTAGCACAGGCCCCACGATTGTTATTCGCCTTGCATTCCGGCGAGACTGAACTCAGACGACGAACGCTAGCAGAATCCTTACGATCCGAGTTAGCCGACGAACCGTAACGGTTGGTTTCTTGGGCATAACCGCAGCCTGTTAATCGTTAGGACCCGATGAATCCCGCGAACTGTGGAGGCTTTCCCAAGCTGCTGCCGAACGCACATCTATTAGCACCCCAACATTTGACACCTTTCACGACAAACGACGATAATCACGCTAACATCAAGGCGTGATTCCAATACGTGCGACTCCGGCTGGCCAACTTTCCACGCTTTAAGCGAGCACCTCCCCCGACATGCAAGATTCCCTGAGTAACCTCTGGAAGTGGGCAGAACGACTACGGTCACGGCGGCTATCACGCAGGATGCGATCCGCCCCGCGCGTTGTCGAAGAATTCCCCCGCTTTTACGATACGCATCTCGAACCGCGTAAGCTGTTGAATGGGCTGCCGATGTTCGCCGTGGATGATTTCGGGACCTTGGAAGTCACGGCTGGCGACTCGGCCAGTGACGGCCACGCGGATTACTTTGTCGTGGAGTCGACGCAGCGGGATGGCGAAAATCTGTTGCGCGTTTCGGTCAATGAACACGCGGTGTGGGAAGCTCCCGTCGCGACCGTGTTGGGTGTTCGCATCCTGGGTTCAGACGATGCCGACACCCTGGTCGTGAACTTGCATCAGCCTCTGCCCTTTCAGATTGAGTTTGATGGTGGTGCCCAAGACTCAGCCGAAGTCGATACGCTGATCCTGCAGACGCCCGATTCTTTCGTCCGATTTACGAGCGTGCGGCACGAGTTGGCGGACGCGGGGTCGGTGTCGATCGAAGGTTCCCATGGCGATTTGTTTACTAGCACAACCGACATCCATTACGCGAATGTCGAAACGGTCATCGATCGCCTCGATAGCAGCCAGCGGACGTTGGAACTGTCTGGCCAACCGTCGACCGCTCGTTGGTCATCGTTAGTGCAGGCTGATGATAACACGTTGCGATTGGAATGGGACGCGGATCGGTCGATCACATTCTTGGTGCCCACCGAATCGTTGGTTCTCGCCGACTATCGAACCGACTCGGCGAACCTGACGATCGATTCGCTGACACTCTCG
>JBGTHH010001125.1:0-7609 GCA_041746275.1 Pirellulaceae bacterium
CTGCGAAGGCTATCGCTGGATAGATTTCAGTTGAAAGAACTCGTCGAGCGCGTGCGGTCCGAGCTCTCGTCCGATGCCCGACATCTTGTACCCGCCAAAAGGTTGCCGTCCGACGAGGGCACCGGTGATTGTGCGATTCAAATAGAGGTTGCCCACCTGCATTTCCTGTCGCATGCGTTTCAAGTTGGCCGGACTGCGTGAGTAAAACCCGCCCGTCAAAGCATAGTCGGTGCTGTTGGCGATCCGCAACGCTTCGTCCAAATCGGCGGCGCGGATCACGGCCAGGACGGGGCCGAAGATCTCTTCCCTGGCCAATCGCGAGTTGGGCGGGACATCGACAAAAATATGCGGCCCGACGAAGAACCCCTGTTTGGCCAAGTCACCGACTTCAACCGCCAATTCCTCGCACCCCTCGTGCTGTCCCACTTGAATGTACTCGTGAACCCTGGCTAACGAGGTCTCGTCGATCACGGGGCCGACCGAAGTCCCTGGGTATTCCGCCGGTCCGACTTCCAAGCTGCGGGTCGCTTCGACCAATCGCTTGACGAACGTGTCGTACACTTCGCTGAGCACGATCACGCGACTGCAGGCCGAGCACTTCTGCCCTTGAAATCCGAACGCGCTTTTCACTGTGCCCAGCACCGCTTCGTCGAGATCGGCGTCCGCATCGACGATAATCGCATTCTTGCCACCCAACTCGGCAATCACTCGCTTGACGTGCCCGATTCCCGTCGCGGAGACTTCGGCGGCGCGGCGATTGATCTCCAGACCGACTTCGCGCGAACCGGTAAATACGATCAACGCCACCGCGGGATGCTCGACCAGTGCCTTTCCCACGATCTCACCTTGACCTGGCAGGTAATTCACCACACCCTCGGGCAGGCCGGCCTCGCCGAGGATGCGCATGAAGATCGCGGCGATAACCGACGACTGCTCGGCCGGCTTCATGATGACCGTATTGCCGGTGGCCAACGCTGCGACGGTCATCCCGGTCAGAATGGCGAGCGGAAAATTCCACGGTGCGATCACCGCTGTGACACCGCGAGGAAAATACTCGAAGCGATTTTCCTCGCCCGGGACATCGCGCCCGCTGGGCTGGTCCAAAGCGATCGCACCCGTTGCGTAGTACTCACAGAAGTCAATCGCCTCGCACACATCATTGGTCGCTTCTCGCCAACCCTTGCCGCATTCATAGACCTGCCACGCGGCCAACTCAAAGAATTGTTCGCGCATCAACTGCGCGGCGCGGCGGATGAATTCCGCACGTCGCTCGGCCCCCATGGCTCGCCAAGCACCCCACGCCTGACTGGCCGCGTCCACTGCCGCGTTGACGTGCGTTTCATCGGCCGACGCCACCGAACCGACCAGCCGATCCTTGAAGGACGGGTCGAGCGATTCCAGTTTGTCCGGCGTCGATACCGACTGCCCGTTGATCACCAACGGATATTCGCGTCCCATTTGTGTCATCACGGCTTGTAGGGCCTGACGCATTGCGTCGCGCTGAGCCTGATCGGCGAAATCAATTGGCGGGTGATTCTGAAACGTCGCTTCGACGACGTTGGTGCTGTCCACGTCAGACATCGCTTGCGTGTCCTGTTCGAGTGAAAGGTCGCGATCTAAACCAAGCGGCGGTCGTAACAATTCGTCCCGCGCCACATCTTCCACAAAGCCCGCGCGCAGAAACGAATCGTTCGACGTGTTCTCCAACAAGCGGCGGACCAAGTACGCCATGCCCGGGATCAACTCGCCGTACGGCATATAAATGCGCAGTCGATGCCCCAGGTCTACCAACGTCTGCTTCTCGCCATCGGCCATCCCATACAGCATTTGCAGCTCAAAGGCATTCTTGGCCAGTCCAAGTTGTTCCGCGGTAGCCAAGCCGTGGGCCATCGAGCGGATGTTGTGCGTTCCCAACGCCGGCCGCAAGAACTCGTGATGACGCATGACGTAGCGTGTCGCGTGCTCGAAGCTGGCGTCCGACTGCCACTTCTGTTGATAAACGGGCACCGGCCAGCCGTCCGCCTGAGCATGAACCGTCTCGTAATCCCAATACGCTCCCTTGACCAGTCGCACCCAGACCGGGGAACCACGTCGTCGAGCCCAGTCGACCAGCGTTTGCAAATCCGCCGCCGCGTCCTTCAAGTAGCATTGGATCACGATCCCCACATCGCGAATCGTGCGGAATTCGTCTTCCATCAACACGGTTTGGAAGATGCGCAACGTCAGTGCCTTCTTGTCGTAGGACTCCATGTCCACGTTGATAAAGCCGCCGTGCTCCCGCGCGACGCGCAACAATCGTCGTAAACGCTCGCCAGCCCGGTCCATGGCTCCCTCGGGATCGATCGCGTCGAATTGCGAGTCGAGCGCCGAGAGCTTGATCGACAGATTCATGCGGGGGACGAGTCCCATGACACTGTGATCGACGCGTGTTTCGAGCGGCCAGCGATTGACGACGGGCGCGACGTTGTCGATCAATTCGACATAAGCCTGAAAGAATCGCTCCGCTTCCACATCGCTCGTGACCGCTTCGCCGAGAATGTCGAGCGTGAAGCCACGTCGCAACTCGCGTTGTCGCGCGGCGGCGGCGAGCACCTCCGTGACGTTCGTCCCCGCGATGAAGCGCCGCGCCATATCCATGGCACTCAATCGGGCTAGCCGCGCGATCGCGGCGCGCGTGAACGACGAGCGTCGACCAATTCCCAAGGCCGTGCGCACCGAGGCGGGGAGGTGTGTCCGGACTTCATTCAAATACTCATGCAGATGTCCGACCACCGCTTCATGCGTATGCAGCATCGGCAACACGTCGACAAAACGAAAGAGCTGCACCTTGAGCGTCTCGTCGCGCATCGCCCATTCCATCAAGCGTTCGTCCCACCAACGGCGTTCGAGCACGCTCGGCCGCTGGTCGTCGAGATGCTCAAACAAGTAGTGCCCGATCTCTTGCGTGCGACGTTCGATCGCGGCGAGATCATGCTCACTAAAATCTGGAACGCCCTGCCACTCGGTCAGCGTCATGTGGACCTCAGCGAGCGGGACGGGATGTTGGTCGTTAACCTCGGTGCGACCGCTGGTTGGCTGCGCGGTTTGAGCCACTCCTGACGCAGATGCGATTCGGCTTGACGCTTACCCGTTTGCAAGGCGCGTCGCATGACCGCCGCCGTGTCGGCGGGGACGGGAGCGAAGAACTCGATCTGCTCCGACTGTTTGGCGGCCACACAACGTCCGCCTTGTAATATCAATGCATTCTTTTGATGAGCCGTGATACGAACGCCGGGCAGCACGATGCCCGCCAAGTTCAAAGGATCGGCGGCCGACAAAATGATCCACTCGTCATCCGTTCCGGCTTCGCGCACGGACCGCAGCTCGCTCACCGTGTTTTCCTCGGCGAACTGCTCGCCAGCGACTCCGGTAATGAATCTTCCGCCCCGCACGTCCCCTCGCAATTCCATCCGGCGCAAGATCCGTACCAACTCGTGCCACGGCGGCGCGGCCACCTCGCGGGTCAGTAGATCGCGAAACAGAACACCATAGCGACGTAGCAACAAGCGACACCAATTCTCCAACTGCGCCGCGCGCGTGGGTTCCTCGATATATCCCGGAAAACGCGACCAACGACCCACGGGAACTCCCACGGCCGCCGCGACGCGACCGCGCCGACTTTTGCGCCGACCGTCCGATTTGCTGGAGATCGACCGTACCGCGGCAAACGTATCGGACGTGATCTGCCCCAGGGCGGCCAGTTCGCGCAGGGCCTCTTCCAAATGTCCCGGCAGCAATCCCGTTGCGGCCTTGAGCTCGGGAAAGAACAACGCGCCTCGAGCGACGAGCGAGTCGAGCACCACTTGCGCGTAGGAGCCAATCAACCCGGCATACACTTCACGATCGGGCGGGATTAGCCACGGCATATCCTCACGCAACATCAGCGCGATCGGCATGGCGCGCGACATCGCCGCGACGGCCGAACCATTCGTCTCGTCACGTTTGGGGACACGCAGCCTGCCCCAAGTGACCTCGCCAGCCATGAACAAGTGGTCGAGCCACTGCGGGTCGTAGTCGGCACACCGATCCGCTAAGACGCGCGATTCCCAGGCACCGGCGGGAAGCTCGAAGCCTTGCAGTTGCGCCACAGCCTCCCGCACTCCCATCGCGCCGTTCCACTTGCTCGCCGCGCACAGCCGATGTCGGCGCAGCAAGTAGCGCATGAAGTCGGCGGGTTCGACGGGCTTGATCCGTTGACGCAGGCCATCGAGCGTCAAACGATGAATCCGCGCCAGCAAACGCCGATCACACCACTCGGCCAGTTTGTCGGTGCCGTGGATCGCCAGACCACCCGTGAACTGCCCTCGCAGGACCGTCCCCTGTCCCTCCAAAGCTTCGAGCGACGACTCGACCTGGCTTTCCGTCAATCCGAGCTCCTCGGCCAACTTCGTCGCCGTCACGGGACCTCGAACTTGCATCCGCCCCCGCACCAATTCCACCCAGCCCGTCGTCGGTTCGATCGGCTGGTCTAGCTGCGCTGGAAGCTGCACGCTCGGCGTGGCGATCGCTTCGGGAAAGACCGCACGAATTAGTGGCCACGATTCAGCGGCGATCCATCCGGAAATCTCACCGATTGTCACGACTGTGGCTCGTCCCGCGGCCACCAGGATCGTGAACCAATCCGTCCACGCGACCGCTTCGTGGCTGGGAAGCACGACCAGTGAGAGCAACGCGTCGTGCAGTTCGTCGGCATCCCGGACGACCGGCCACGCCTCGTCACGCACTTGCGAAATCGCTTGCGGGTCAAGCTTCGCCAAGTCGCGCACATCGTCCGCCGTGAAACTGCGACGAGTCGAAACGGCTCGCGTGCGGCGCTCCTCAAGGGGTGCTCCATCGAGGAAGGCGTAGGGATTGGCGTTGATCAACTCGTGACTGAATGGCGATGGCTCGCGCGTGTCGCAAGGAATCAATTGGATCTTCTGGTCTTGAATATCTTGCAGCACGCCCACCCAACGCACGACGTCCATGGCTTCGGTCAAACAATCGTGCATCGTCTGCCGCACCAGAGGATGATCGGGAATCTGGACATCGCCATGATGATTCTCCAGGCAACCGACCGTCTCGGGAAAGGCCGACGCGAGCAGATCGTCGGAGCGAAATCGCAGCAGATGAGGTGGCACCTTTTTGCCCGCCTGACGCCGCAGTACCGCCAGTGATCGCGTAACATTCCAACGCCAGCGGACTTGGAACATTGGGGCCGCGAGCACGGCTTGTTCCAAGAGATACTGGGCATTGTGCGGACCGAGCATCTTGAACAGGGAATCGATGGGGAAGCTATGTTGCGGAGACAACGAGAGCACAATCCCGTTGTCGGTGGCGGCGGCTTGCAACTCGAAGTCGAAGCTGCGACAAAACCGCTTGCGCAACGCGAGCCCCCAAGCGCGATTGATCCTGGCCCCGAACGGCGAATGGATGACCAATTGCATCCCTCCCGATTCGTCGAAGAATCGCTCGAAGACAATCTGTTCTTTCGTGGGGACCACGCCAATGGCGGCCACCTGAGCCGCAACATAACTCCACGCTTGATTCCCGGCCGACGGCGTGACGTGGCACTCGGTCTCCAACCACGATACGGCCGACGCTTGGTCGTCCGATCGTTCGGCAATGTCGGCGCGCAAGTTCGAGACTTCCGCGGACAATTCGATGGTGCGTCCGGGACCTTCGCCGAACCAGAAGGGAATGCTGGGCGGAGCCCCTTCGGCATCGCGCACGACCACCTCACCCGCACGCACGCACTGGACTCGCCACGAGTTGTTTCCCAACAGGAAGACATCACCGGCCATGCTTTCGATAGCAAAATCTTCGTCCAGTGTCCCCACAAAGGTCTTGTCCGGTTCGACCACGACACGGTATTCAGCCGCCTCGGGAATCGCGCCGCCGGAAGTAATCGCGGCAAGTCGTGCTCCGCGCCGGCCCCGCACGCGCTGGTTGATCCGATCGCGATGAAGATACGCGCCTCGTTTGGTCCCCGCAGTCAGCCCATTCGCGAGCATCTCGACGACTTCGTCAAAGTGCGGTCGGCTGAGATCACGGTACGGCCAGGCGCGGCGACACAGTTGAAACAACGCGTCCTCGTCCCATTCCTCGCAGGCCGCCGCCGCCACGATCTGCTGAGCGAGAATATCCAGCGGAGCGACTGGGATCTCGATGCGATCCAGCTCACGACGGTAAACGGCTCGGACCAACGCCATGCACTCCAGCAGTTCGTCGCGAGTCAGTGGAAACAGCCGTCCTTTGGGGACCAGCCCCAGCGAGTGGCCCGAACGTCCCACGCGTTGCAAGAACGTGGCGATCGCCCGGGGCGAACCAATCTGGCATACCAAGTCGATGTAACCGATATCGATGCCCATCTCGAGCGAAGCCGTCGCCACGATGGCCTTCAGCTCGCCACGCTTCAAACGCTGCTCGGCCGAGTGCCGTAACTCCTTGGCCAAGCTGCCGTGATGACCAGCCACGGCATCCTCGCCCAAGACTTCTCGTAGGCGATGCGACACGCGTTCGGCCAGCCGCCGAGTGTTCACGAAAATCAACGTGCTGCGATGCGAGGTGATCAATTCGACCAGCCGTTCGTAGACCTCACCCCACTGCTCGTGAGAACAAACGGCCGCCAATTCGCTCGGTGGAACTTCGACTGCCAGATCCAAATCGCGGGCGTGACCGCCGTCGACGATATGCACCGACGCGTGCGAGTCCGGTTCGGGTTCGATCTTCTCTTCCGCGGACGCGTCGACAAAGTGTACGGACTCGGCGGCCGTCCCCACCAAAAACTTGGCGATCTCGTCGATGGGGCGCTGCGTGGCGGACAAACCGATGCGCACCGGCGGTTGCTCCGTGAGCTCGGCCAGTCGCTCGAGTGTCAACGCCAAGTGCGAACCCCGTTTGTCGCGGGCCAAGGCATGAATCTCGTCGACTATCACCGTGTCGACCGCACGCAAACGCTCGCGGCTCTTCTCGGAGGTCAGCAAGAGATAGAGGGATTCGGGAGTCGTGACCAGAATGTGCGGGGGCTGGCGTAGCATCTTCTGCCGAGCGGCCGCAGGTGTGTCTCCCGTTCGCACCGCGACGCGAATCGGCGGCGGTTCGAAGCCACGCAACTCGGCCAGCTCGCGCAGTTCCGCCAGCGGCCCCTGCAGATTCCGCTCGATGTCGTTGCTCAGGGCCTTCAACGGGGACACGTAAACGACACGAATCGCATCGTCGGCCAAGCGTCCCGCAAGCCAGTCCTGCCACAACCGGTCAAGACAGACGAGGAACGCGGCGAGGGTCTTTCCCGACCCGGTGGGGGCCGCGATCAGCGTATGGTGTCCCGCCGCGATGTGCGGCCAACCCAAGCGTTGCGGAGTCGTCGGTTCGCCAAAACGAGTGGTGAACCATTCGCGGATCAGTGGATGAAAGTGGTCGAGTGGCATGTCGCTATTGTAACGCTCCGGTGGGTATCTGGCAGTCTCCCGGTCGAGTGCCGATTTGCATTGGGCGGCG
Organism: Pirellulaceae bacterium; assembly: GCA_041746275.1. Taxonomy (GTDB): domain Bacteria; phylum Planctomycetota; class Planctomycetia; order Pirellulales; family Pirellulaceae. The sequence goes on from JBGTHH010001125.1 coordinate 7,519, forward strand.
GCTTGGACAATCATAGCGAGCGGGCGGTTAGGCCAATCCAGGAATTGCATATGAAAATCACCTATCGATCCGTCACTTTGTTCATGGCGTT
>JBGTHH010001126.1:0-8082 GCA_041746275.1 Pirellulaceae bacterium
CGCCGCCCGCAGCCACCACGCGACCTGAGGCAGGGTGCCGGGTTGGCCCTGCAGTAAGTAATACGGTCCCACGGCGAGGATGCTGATGGCAAACACCAAGGCATACGTCACGCGCACGGCCGCGTCGTTCGATTGGACATACGTGCTGACCAACAATGCGAGCACGGTGTATTGCACGGTGCAAACCAGCAGCACGGCGTAGAGCAGTCCAAGTTGGTTCGTGAGGTCAATGCCTCCCATGGCGTAACACGCGGCGGCGGCGGGCAAACTAGTCAATAGCAATAGCACAGCGAACAATAGCGAACCAACCAGCTTGCCGAAGTAGATGGACTTGGCGCTTAAAGGCGAGTTCAACAGCAGGGCGAGAGTGCCTTGGTTTTTCTCCTGAACAAACGCGACGGCCGGGAACGCTGGAATGACAAAGAGGACTCCGGTCAACAAGGTGTAGGCGAACACGCGGAAGACCTGTTGGGCGCGCATGCCCGATAGATCCACACGGCCGTCCGTGGGCCAGCGCAGCAGCACGATTAACGAAAAGGTGACGCTCAGGATCACCAGCATGGCCGTGGCTTTGCGCGTGCGCAGGATGCCGAAGAACTCGCGTTGAATCACCGGGTTGTTCATGCCAGCTCCGGGCTCTTGGCGACGGCGTTCGTGGGAAGGGCGGACGACGGATTGCGGTCGCGAGCGGTGACGGACAGAAACGCATCTTCCAAGTCGGTGGGAATTTCACGAAACTGAGACACGCGAATGCCCTGGTCCGTGAGATGGGCCAAGACGGCGGCGAGCTCGCGATCTCCCCAAGCGGTTTCGAAGCGGATGAGTCGCTCGGTCAGCGAGCTTGTTACGTCCGCACGTTCGTTGTCGCCGAGTGATGTGGTGAGCAGTGACTGCGCCGACTCCAATTGTTCGCTGTCGACCAATTGCACCTCGAACGTGCGTCGCTGGGTGATTTGCCGCATGATTTCGTCTTGGGTGCCAAAGGCCCGCAACTTGCCATGGGTGATGATCGCGACCGTGTTACATATGCGCGACAGCTCGGGCAGAATATGGCTCGTGACGATCAGCGTTTTGCCCATGTCGGCCAACTGCAGCAAGATGCCTCGCATATCGATCCGGGCCTGTGGATCGAGACCGTTCGCCGGTTCATCCAGAATCAAGACCTGCGGATCGTGCAACAAGGTACGGGCGATGCCAATCCGTTGCTTCATGCCGTGGCTGAGGCTTTCCACGAACAGGTCCTTCATGTAGGTCGCCCCCGTGGTTTCCAGGACCTCCGCGATGCGTAGGACGCGCTGCCGACGGCCGATTCCGTAGGCCGCTCCGAAAAAATCCAGATATTCGGTGACGCGCATGTTGTCGTACGAACCAAACACGTCGGGCATGTAACCCACCAGCCGTTTGATCTGTCGTGCCTGACTCACGCAATCGGCACCGGCGATGGAAGCCGAACCGGAGGTGGGACGCAACAACCCGACCAGGATGCGAATCGTCGTCGTCTTGCCAGCTCCGTTGGGACCGATGAAACCCAGTATCTGTCCGGCATGCACCGAGATTGACAAGTGGTCCAAGGCGGTGAATTCACCGTAGATCTTGGTCAACGCCCGCGTTTCCACAACTGGTGCCTCGGTCACTTCGCGTACCTCCACTAAAAAGCCGTTAACGCATCTCGCCCGTCGCTTGGAGACGCAAGTAATCGATCTGCCAAGTCGCATTCTCAAACGTATCCAAGGGCTTCGTGGACACCCCATCGCGAGGTCGATCTCGATCGGCAATCGCCTCGACCTGCTTAATAGTCGGTGACACGATCACACCGAAAAGCAGGCCCCCTTGGTCATCCACCTGGACCAGGTCGGGCTGGTCGATCACAAACGACAAGATGCCACTCGGACTTTCTCGCGTTTCGAGCGGGACCTGCTGACCTTGGGACCAACCGGTCAAGGTGACCGTACGGGACGGAGCATGGACCTTCAGCGTGATCTCGGCGCGATGGATCTGGCACGGTCGCACTTCGACCGGCAAGATAAATCGAAAGAACGAATCGGTCGGTGCCTCGACATCCGGCATCCACTTACCAGTTCGCGGATTGTACATTGACGACGAGCCATGGCCGAGTCCAGCGTTCTCCATGCGGATAAACGCGGCCGGGACCACGAAAGCGCCTTTTTCTGGAGTGCGCGCGATGTCCAGCGGGATCGCATACAGCGTTGCTCCCGCCGGCTCAAATGGCGGAGGAATCGTCAGCCCAAAGCTCCGGGGGTGGCTCCAGACAAAGAGTGTCGCACGCTGCGGATACGTCTTGCCATCGTCAGCTCCCAAGAGTTGACGATAAATCGACTGGCGGCGTTGTTGTTCGTCCGATAACAGGGTGCCGGTCAGATACTCGGATGGGGCCAGAATCTGACCTTCGCCCACCACAAACTCGCCCTGAGGCGTTAATTGAACTGCGGAATTGGGACCGGGGGGCCAGGCCACGACGGCGTCCGCTCGATCACCAAGTTGCTCCACACCTTCCAAGGTTCCCGTGAGTCCGCGCGGGCCGAACTGAGCTCGAGCGTGAATGGATTGATCCAACGAGCCGCTCTCGTCGGCGGACGCGAATCGCACCGCACCCGAGGTGACTCCCACACGTTCCCAACGGCAGCGACCATCGTCATCCCACACTGCTTGCTTGGCGACACCCGTCAGATCCTGCAGTTCGGGCAATACCGATCCGGAACGGTCGATCTCCAGGGGCAATTCGACACTCTCGGGACTATAGAAGGCGGCCCACGTGCGGCTATGCGCCTCGTTGGTTTCCGACGCCACATCGACCAGGCGGAAGATGGCCGCCGTCGCGGAGACTCGTGACGTATTCGCCCAACCGATGATGACCAAAAGGCCCGCGGAAACACCTGCCAGCACCGGCACGACCCAGGCGATGTGCTCCCACTGTTGTCGTCGAGCGAACCACACACCGGCACCGAGCAGGACGCCGCAATTCGCTAGGAGAATCACCGCGGCTAAACTGCGGGCTGGGACACGATGCCCCAATTGCTCCGACAAGACTTCCTTCACAACTTCGGCGGGCAAGCCGTTTCGGTCGCGGCGGTGATTGAAGATACCGGCGATAATCTGCAACGAATTCGTGGGACCGGATGTGGGCTGCGTGCTTTCTGGCGGCGGCTCGGCAAACTCGTCGTATTGATAACGCCAACCCCGTGCTCCTAAAGTGGTGATGAGCACCTGACCATTACCAAAGGGGAACGAGAACGCCGCAGGCCAGCCATCAATGTCAGCATGTATTGCGGCGGACTCTACCCGCACTCGCAAAAAGTCGACGGGATCCTCAGCACTCCAATGGTCATCAACCGGCATGTCGCGCGCGGCGGCGTCTGGCGTATGCAGTGTGAACTCGGTCAGTTCGCGGCGGTCGATCACTTCGCAATTCAACGCGTTGCCGCATAACGCTCGCGCCGCATCCAGGCCCACGAGATCCAGCATCACCCACACGCGTCCGCCGCGGGCAAGCCAGTTGCGAATCGCGGCGAGTCCTCCCGAATCGTCCGCCAATCGATCACTGCAAATTACCAATTGGTCCAGCGAGTCATAGGCTTCGGGATAGGGCGGCTGGAACTGATCGCTCAACGTGCTGGTCCGCCGATCCTCACCATAGAGCTGGCGAACCGCGATGATGGTTTCATACGCCTCATCGTCCGAAGCATCGCCCAAATCGTTGTCCGACATCTGTGTTCCCGGCCGGGGACGACCGAAGATCGTGGCCATTTGCATAGCCGATTGGTCCAGCGAAAAGATCGACTCTTGAATCAACTGCTCGCCCGCGACATGGCTGAGCAATTCCGCGCCCGCCGAGCCCTCGAGTTGCATCGAAGAAACGTGAAGCACGGTTCGATCCGCGGGAATATTCTCCGCTGGCAGGATGGGCAGCCACGTGAACCGCGTCGCGCCCGCGGGCAGCCAGAACCGCCGCGAAAATTGCGTGCGGGAATCCTCTTCCAGATAAACCGAGAGCACGGATTCGGTAGCGGCCGCCCCATGATTGGAGGCGCGAATCCCGACAATCGACCACCGATCGCGGTGAAAGCGATTGATCCCCGCCGCGCCGATCGACACGCGCACATCGCGCGGCTCGACCGTATCTTGTGCTTGGGCCACGGCGAGGGACCAGCCGCCGCAAACAAGCAATCCGAGCGGAACCGCGAAGCACCAAAGTACTGACTGACGAAGATTCATGGTGTCGGCGACGAGATGCAGAGTGGCGTCGAGGAACTACGACAGGGCATCAACGTAGCGAAGTTGTCGGGGACTTTCAATTCACCATCCCCAGATACAAGCGATTCCATGGGATACCGGGGTATTCGTATTTGCGTTACATTCCTGGCTTGTATCACATTAACTCCCGCGGCCCGTCGCTGGTCTCGGATCAACCTCGCTGGGAAATATCGATGGATGCCACTTCGCATGAATTCCTCAAACATCTGCTGCTCACACCCAGCCCATCCGGCTACGAGGCACCGATTCAGCAGGTGGTGCGGGACTACATGGCACCCGTGGCCGACAGCATCACGACCGACATCCACGGCAATGTCATCGTCTGCAAGAATCCCACCGCTCCCTTACGCTTGATGTTCGCCGGTCACTGCGACCAGATCGGCCTCTTAGTCACACATATCGACGATTCGGGGTTCATCTATACCCAAACCATTGGCGGCTGGGATCCGATTCAGTTGGTGGGGCAGCGGATGACAATCTGGACCGATCAGGGGCCGATTCCCGCCGTCATCGCGCGCAAGCCGATCCATCTGTTGAAAGACGAAGAACGCAAGCAAGTTGTCAAGCAGGAGGAGTTATGGCTGGACATGGGAGCCAAGAACAAGGCCGAAGCCGCTGCGGCCGTGGCCATCGGCGATCCGGTGACCTTGGAGCTGGGCTATCAGGAGATGCGTAACCAACTGGCCAATTCACCCGGTATGGACAATCGCACCGGCGTATGGGTCGTTATGGAAGCGTTACGCCGGGTTGCCGACAAGGAGTTGCAGTGCGGTATCTACGCGGTTTCGACGGTCCAGGAGGAGATTGGCTTGCGCGGCGCGCGGACCAGCGCCTATGGGATCGATCCGCAAGTGGCGATTGCCGTCGACGTGACTCACGCCACCGATTGCCCGACCATCGACAAACGGCAACAGGGAGATATTTCGCTGGGCAAAGGTCCAGTGATCTATCGGGGTCCCAACATGAATCGAGCCGTCACCAGCCGTTTGGTCAGTCTGTGCGCGAAACATCAGCTTCCCTATCAAGTCGCGGCCATTGGTCGCGCTACGCCCAACGATGCCAACAACATCCAGATCAGTCGCGCCGGAGTGGCCACTGGCTTGGTGAGCATTCCCAATCGCTACATGCATAGTGCCGTGGAGACGATTTCGCTCGACGACATCGATCAGGCCGCCGACTTGCTCACGGCCTTTGCCTGCGACTTGGCTTCAACCGACGACTTCACGCCGTAGCGAACTGTCCCGAAATAAGCTCCGCAAGTCGAAAGTAGCGGTTGGACGTGAGCCCACCGGTTCTGCGAGACCGGACGGCTTGCGCCGTGCCGCTAAACTTGCGCGGCCTACTCGTAGCGGATCTCCAACACCTCGAATTTAATCGTGCCCTTGGGAGCTTCGATCTCGGCGACGTCACCTATCTTTTTCCCCAGCAAGCCCTGGCCGATTGGGCTGGTAATCAGGATCTTGCCGCAGTCATAGTTCTCGTCCCCGGCACCGACCAGCGTGAATTCCTCCTCGTCGTCAAAGTCCAAATCCTTGACCTTGACGATCGCGCCGAAGCCGACTTCGTCGACGGGAACCTTCGACAGGTCGACTATCGAGGCGTTAGCCAGTTTGGTCTTGAGCAGATTGATGCGGGCTTGCAGCATTCCTTGCCGTTCCCGTTGTCCGTGGTACTCGGCATTCTCCTTGAGATCGCCCTCGGCCCGCGCTTCCGCCACTTTCTCGGCGATGATTGGCATTTCGACCCGTTCCATCTGCTCGACTTCGGCCTTGATCTTGTTGTATCCCTCTTGGGTCATGGGGATGCGATCTGACATGCGTCGTTCTCCAACTCTCGACAAAAAACGACCTCCAGAAACGGAGGTCGCGAAGCACTCGGTGACAGACCCTATTTTGGCCCAAGCGGCTATCCCTGTAAAGGTTGGTCGCCACCGCGTCCAGAAAATCGGCTACCGGGGAACTGCGGACCAGCGGGACCAGTTCTAAAACGGCCAGTGTTTGCCTAGTGCTTGTCGTTGAATCTCGACCAGTTGCCGGATGCCTTGTTTCGCCAGCTTGAGCATGGACTGGAGATCGTCATCGCCAAACGTGGCCTCTTCGCCCGTTCCCTGGATCTCCACGAAGCGGCCTTGGCCGGTCAAAACCACGTTCATGTCGACGGTGGCCGCAAAGTCCTGTTCGTAGTCCAAATCCAAGGTCGGCTGGCCGTGTACGATCCCCACGCTGATGGCCGCGACACTATCGCGCAACGGGAGTTGCCGTGGATTGGGAAGTTGCGGCTGGATGCTTCGCAAAGCCTCGACTAAGGCGATAAAGCCCCCTGTAATGCTCGCCGTACGCGTCCCTCCGTCGGCTTCCAACACATCGCAGTCCACGGTGATCAATTGCTCGCCTAAAGCTTCCAGGTCGACGACCGCTCTCAAACTGCGGGCGATCAACCGTTGTATTTCGGTTGTGCGACCATCGACCTTTCCGTCGCGTTCGCGCGATTTGCGCGGACTGGTGCTGTTGGGCAACATGTTGTATTCGGCCGTCACCCAACCCTTCCCGCGTCCCTTGAGCCACGGCGGCACATCGGCCTGCACACTCGCCGTACAAAGGACGGTCGTATTGCCAGAATGATAGAGAATGCTGCCTGGCGACGAGCGCGTAAAGCGCCGTTTGACTTTAATCGGACGTAAGGCATCGTGGCGGCGAGTCATGAGATTCCAAGTGCTAGTGGAGAACCGTCCGTCAGGAAGCCTGAGTGCCCAGCAGCCACGCGAGTAAGCCCTTTTGAGCATGAAGGCGATTGCTGGCTTGAGGCACGACGGCGCTTTGCGGACCATCGATCACTTCGGACGTGACCTCTTCGCCTCGTCGGGCAGGCAAGCAATGCAAGAAACAAGCGTCCGGTTCGGCCTGCATCATCAAGGCCGTATTGACTTGATAGTCGGCCAACGCGCGAGCTCTTTCGGCTTGTTCCGCTTCTTGTCCCATGCTGGTCCAAACGTCCGTATAGACCGCCGCCGCGCCGCGCACCGCTTCTACCGGATCCGTGGTTTCGACCATTCGCAAATCTGGAACTTCGGTTTGCAGTTGAGCCTTAAACGCATTATCGAACTGATAGCCCCGCGGTGCGGCAATTGCGAATTCGACACCGAGCTTGCCGCAGGCCACCACCAAGCTGCGCGCCACGTTGTTCGCATCGCCGACATAGGCCAGTCGCAAGCCGTTCAACGAGCCGTTCAACTCCCGCAACGTATACAAATCGGCCAGGGCCTGGCAGGGATGCGAGGTGTCCGTCAAACCATTGATGACGGGACAGGGGCAATGCCGCGCCAACTCCTCGACCTTGGCATGGGAGTTCGACCGGCAGACGACGGCGTCGATGTACTGTCCGAGGACCTGCGCGAAATCGGCAGCAGTTTCGCGTTCCCCCCAACCGACATCTTTGCCTAAGAAGAGGCTGCTTCCGCCCAGGTTCGCGATCGCCGTTTCAAAGCTGACACGCGTGCGAAGCGATGGCTTTTCAAAGAGCAGGCCCAGCACGCGTCCGGGAAACAAGGGCTCCCGAATGCCTTTGCGATACTTGGCCTTCAGATCCTCGGTAATGGCGAAAATCCGTTCGATCTCTTTGGCGGTCAGATCGAACAGGGTTAGGACATGTCGCATCGGTACCGAACCTCTCTACGTTTGCAGTAACATCGCACAGTGAGCTTCATCCGCATAGTCGCGTCTATTTCGTTACGGTCGGTAGCCTACTCGGCAGCCGCCGTTTTCAGCACGTCCGCCAAAATCTCGCAACCTTCTTCCGCCTGGGCCAAATCCA
>JBGTHH010001127.1:0-8299 GCA_041746275.1 Pirellulaceae bacterium
GGCGGCTCGATTTCACTGGTATTTTGGCCTTGCCGGAGAGGGTCAGACCCCTTTTCGGACAGGCTCTGGGGAACGTTCAAGTCCTGCTTGGAGAAACGAATTTGCTTCTGGAAACTTTGGCCGCGATCCTCCGAGCGGAAGATGGCGAGTTCCAATCCGCGCTGCCCGGCGCTCAATCCGGTGCGTGAATCGCCCGCATTGCGATAGCGACCGACCAGCCACAGGATACCCGCCGCGTCTTCGATCAGATTGCCGCCGCCAAACCAGAAGCCAGACAGGTTCTGCTGAGGCCACACGATGGGTCGGGCGCGGTGTTGGTCGACCAGCGTTGTCGCCAGCGCGATCAAGCGGGCTTCCAAGGGCTTGTCGAGAGGGGACATCGGCCAGTCGCCTGCTAGGACGGCTCCCCGCTACGATCGTCACTCATTTCCTGTATGTATCGCCGCAGTCGCTCGTTCTCGTCGGTGATATCTTTCAATCGCAACATATTCTGCACGCGCTTCGTCAGCTCCACCTTGTTCACGGGCTTGGACAGAAAATCGTCGGTGCCCGCGGCGACGGCCCGCTCGATGTCCCCCAACTCGTTCAGCGCCGTGACCATCAAGACCATGATCTTGCTGGTTGCCGCGTTGTCCTTGATCTTCTGGCAGACTTCGAAGCCACTGAGCTTGGGCATCATGATGTCCAGCAGAATCAAATCGGGTTGGAATGCCGCGACTTTGTCGAGCGTATCTTGGCCATCCACCGCGATCTCGGTTTCACATTCGATACCCGCCAAATACGCTTCGAGCAACTCGCGATTGGCTTCGTTGTCGTCGGCAATCAGGATCTTATTGAGTTCGGCCATGCTTGTCCCTTGTGATGCTACCAACTCGAGGCTTGTCCGGTGAACGCGCTAGAGCGGGTCCATCGCGGCGGCGGGAACGGGAAAGTGTTCGCAAAGCTCGCGAATCTCGCCTCGAACTCGCGTCCGCACGGCGACATCCTGCGGGTGTCGCAAGATCTCCAGCATCCAGTTGCCGACCCGCCGCATCTCCGCCATTCCCATGCCACGCGAAGTCAGAGCCGGCGTACCGACACGAATCCCCGAGGGGTCGACCGGCTTGCGCTCGTCAAACGGAATCATGTTTTTGTTGACGGTGATCCCGGCGGCTTCCAACGCCTCTTCGGCGGTTCGCCCACCAATCTCCAACGGCGTGACATCGACCAGCATCAGGTGATTATCGGTGCCGCCGCTGACCAGTTTGAGTCCACCACTGGCTAACACTTCGGCCAGTGCCTTGGCATTGTCGATGATCGCTTGAGCATACTGCCGGAAAGTCGGCTGTAATGCTTCGCCGAAACAGATCGCCTTGCCCGCGATGACGTGCATCAGTGGGCCACCCTGTAAACCCGGAAACACGCTGCGGTTGAGATCCTTCGCGTACTCCTCACGGCACAGCACCAGTCCCGCGCGGGGACCTCGCAAGGTCTTGTGGGTTGTGGTGCTGACAAAGTCGGCGACCGGCACCGGATTGTGATGCAGTCCGGCGGCCACCAGACCCGCGTAATGTGCCATGTCGACGAACAGCTTCGCGCCGCACTCGCGGGCGATCTCCGCGAATCGCTCGTGCGGAATCTCGCGTGGATAGGCACTGGCTCCCGCTACGATCAGCTTCGGACGATGCTCCCGCGCGAGCCGAGCGACCTGATCGAAGTCGATGCGGTGCGTATCGCGGGTCACGCCGTAACTGAGGAAGTTGTACAACCGGCCCGAGATGTTCAGCTTCATGCCATGCGTCAAGTGTCCTCCGTGGGCGAGATCCAACCCCAAGACGGTGTCGCCCGGTTCGAGTGTCGTCAGGTAGACCGCCATATTGGCTTGGGAACCTGAATGCGGCTGCACGTTGGCATGCTCGGCACCGAACAGTTGCTTGGCGCGATCGATAGCCAGCGTTTCGATCGTGTCGACGTGTTCGCAGCCACCGTAGTAGCGTCGTCCCGGATAGCCCTCGGCATATTTGTTCGTGAGCACCGTGCCCATCGCCTGCATCACGGCCGGGCTGGTGTAGTTCTCACTCGCGATCATCTCCAGACCGTCCTGTTGCCGCTCGATTTCGGCTGCGATGGCGGCCCAAACGTCGGGGTCTTGCGCTGCGATATGGTTCATGGCGACTGCTGGAAGGAGGCAACAGGTGGAATGTGACGTGCATTGTTGGGCTTAGCTATTCGTTCGTCAATGAGGGACCAACGCTAGCCTGCGGACACTTTGGAGAGTTGAATTTCCACGGTCCCCGCATTATCCGCCAACTCGGCGGGCGAGTCGTTGATCCGGAGATACAGTGTGCCGCCCGTGATGATGGGAAACTCGCCCCCCAAGCCGATGACTTGAGGAACCAGTAACGCCACGGCACCGTCCGGTTGTTCCGTTTCGTCGACAATCGCTCCCAGCACAATCCCCAGCGGTTGGCCTTGGTGGTAGCGGATGGTGACACCATTCGGCTCGCACCACCAGACTTGCGGTTGCGCCACGACTTGATAGCGGCCACGAGCCTCGATCTTGTATGTCGCACCGGTCTCCAACCGATAGCCGCTCGACTGCCAACCGCGATCCACCGTTATGGACAACGTCACTCCCTCAGCCGGCACTTCTTCGGCCGTGCGCGGTTGAATCACCTCGCGGCCGATGTCGTAACCATACACCATATTCGAGATGAAGACGTGCCACTCGCGCGCGACGTGAGGCCACTCGGATCGCAACGCATCATAGAATCGCTGCGAGAAAGTCAGCGTCTCGTCGGGCGCAAACTTCCGCAGCTCCAAGAATCGCTCGCGGTATCGATGATGCCCATCGAAGAAGGCGGCGGCGGCCCAACACCAGGCATACGGTTCGACCTGCAAGTGAGCGGTCTCGTCGTAGCGGAAAATCTGTTCCAGCGATTTGCCTCGCCCCGCTTGGTACTCGTCTTGCAACACCTTGATCCGTCCCCAGTGTGAGGTCGTCTCTTTGCTCTCCGGGAACCACCGCATGGACAGTTTATTCTCGTGCCAGCGATGTGTGCCGAACAGTTCGGCGATCCCTTCCATATACCAAGGCGGACCGGAACCGCCCAGGAACTGCTTCATGAACGCGTGAGTTCCTTCGTGTAACAGCAGGTGTCGGCGGTAGTAATCCGAGGGCTGTTCGTAAACCCACATCTCGGCACCGCGCTGAAATCCATGCAAGAAGGGCGGCAAATCATCACGCCATAACCCGGCGGTCACGAAGCGCGTCTTGTCTTGGATGAGATAGCCCACCATCCGCCAAGTGTCGGTGTGATCCGCACCGATGTCAAAGTACTCGCCCCACTGGGCCACCGCCGTATCGAAGATCGTCGGCAACTCATCGACAGACGGATTGGTGGGAATATCGGTGTAGAGCGTAAGATGCTTCCCACGGATCTGGCGAATCCCCGCCGCCATGGTTCGCTCTTCGTCAATCACCGGCAAACGTTCGGTACGCGGCGGCAAGATCGTCGGAGCTGACTCGAACGACTGTCCCTCCCTACCTTCGGTCAGATCCCCCAGCGTGCGCGCCCCCGGCAACTCGCGAGACGGCCGCGAGGGAGGTATCTCGAAATCACTCTGCGTGTCAGGCTCGACGTCACGCGCTACCTGTTTCGCCTGCGCTCCCTGAACAAGCTGCCCGAGCTTTCCCGCCGTAGGCGCTGGCGGCTCGGCCTGCTTTCCACCGCAGCCCCACACACCGCACACGACCATACACGTTACACCGGCGAGGATCAGAGAGGTCGACGAGCATCGCTTCGACTTGAGCGGCATCCAGGGATCGGGCATCGGCGACGCACTCCACGCAACGTAAGGGAATTGTTTCTTCCTAGTTTAGCCACAATCCAGCTTTTCAGGCGATGATCGCGAACAGATCCTCCGCTCAACTTGACGGTCGCGAGCCAGCGTTATAACGTGGCACGGCCGTGGATTGCACGGAGAGTCTGAGATTTGAAATCTGAGATCTCAGATTTGAGATTTCCCTGAGTGACAACTCCGGCGGGCACACGCGAGATCAATCATGATAGCTACGGCCGTTGTGGGAACGGGATTCATTGGCCCCGTGCATGTCGAAGGGCTGCGGCGCGCCGGAATTCACGTGACGGGTATTCTGGGGAGTACGCCGGAGAAGTCGCAACAAGCGGCCGAGCGCCTCCATTTGCCGCGCGGCTACGGCTCACTGTCGGAGATCCTGGACGACGAGATAGTGCAGGTCGTACATCTCACGACTCCCAATCGCCTGCACTTCGAACAAGCGACCCAAGTGCTACGCGCTGGTAAACATGTGCTGTGCGAGAAGCCGCTGGCCATGAACTCGACGGAGTCGGCCTCCTTAGTGCGTTTGGCTCGCGAGACCGGCCGTGTCGCCGGTGTGAACTACAACATTCGCTACTATCCGCTCTGTCGCGAAGTGGCGGAACGGGTGCGTCAGGGGATGCTAGGTGAGGTCTTTCACGTTGCCGGAAGCTATACGCAAGATTGGTTGTTTCACGAGTCCGATTTCAACTGGCGTGTGCTCGCCGAAGATGGTGGCGAGCTGCGCGCCGTCGCCGATATCGGTACGCATTGGCTCGACTTGGTGCAGTTCATGACGGGCTTGCCGATCGAAGCTGTGTGCGCCGATCTGCGAACGGTGTATCCACAGCGTCACCAGTCGCGTGGCGGAGCCGAGACCTTCAGCGCCAAACTAGCCGAGCCCACGTTGGTCACCGAGTCGATTCCAATCACGACGGATGACTATGGCTGCGTGATGCTCCGTTTTCGCGGTGGTAGTCGCGGTGTGCTGTGGGTTTCGCAGGTGACCGCCGGACGCAAGAACTGTTTGCGATTCGAGATCGCTGGCTCACAACAAGCGGTCGCCTGGAATAGCGAATCCCCCAACGAACTGTGGATCGGTCATCGCGATCAACCCAACGAAACGCTGCTCCGCGATCCAGCCCTGTTGACTGCCGACGCGCGTCGTTTCGCGGACTATCCGGGCGGCCACAACGAGGGCTTTCCGGACACGTTCAAGCAGTGTTTTCGGGCGTTCTACGACTATCTGGCCACCGGCGATTGGCACGCCGCGCCAACCTTCCCCACGTTTGCCGATGGCCATCATGAGATCTTGTTGTGCGAGGCCATACTTCGCAGTCATCGTGAGCAACGCTGGGTGACGGTGGCCGACGACTCCGTGAAGGAGAGCGACCAATGAGTGCGTTCTACGCCGGTGTGGACCTGGGCGGTACGAAGATCACGGCCGGACTCGGGACTGCCGACGGGAAAGTCGTGAGCCAGCGCACGATCACCACGCCTGCAGAAGCAGGTCCCGATGCGGTGCTCGGCGCGATCGAAAGCCTTGTGCGAGAACTCGTCGATCCAGCGGAGACGGCCGATTCAATTGCCGCGCTGGGTGTGGGTGTACCAGGTCTGGTCGACGTGACGCGGGGCATCACGCGTTTCCTGCCCAACCTGCCGACCCAGTGGCGAGACGTTCCCGTGGCCGATCGACTTTCCAACTCGCTGGGCTGCCCGGTACGCGTGTTGAACGATGTGCGAACGGCGACGCTGGGTGAGCTGCGATTCGGACATGGACGCGCGGTTGGGACGATGGCGTTCTTCTCCTTGGGCACCGGCGTGGGCGGCGGGGTGGTGATCGATGGCAAGCTCCGCTTGGGGCCACTCGGTGCCGCCGGGGAACTGGGGCATCAGACGATCGTACCGGACGGTCCGCTGTGTGGTTGCGGCAATCGAGGCTGCTTGGAAACCTTGGCCAGCGGACCAGCCATCACGGCGGCGGGCGTGCGTTTACTGCGCTCGGGGATGGCTCCGCGACTGCATGCGATTGTCGCCGGGGACACCAATCGCGTCTCGCCGCAAACGATGAGCGAGGCCGCTGCGGCCGGAGATCAAGCCGTGCATGACGCGATTCTCCGAGCGGCCACCTATCTCGGCATCGGCGTGGCGAACGTCGTTACGATCCTGCATCCCGAACTGATCGTGCTGGGCGGCGGTGTCGCGGAAATCGGTGAGATACTAATCGAGCAAGTCCGACAGATCGTCCGCGAGCGCGTCGGCATGTTCCCGACCAACGACATCCGCATCGAAAAGTCCGCCGTGGGAGCCGGCGCGGGGTTGCTCGGAGCCATCGCACTGGCCGCGCACGGACTGGAATCGTCCACTACTTCTCCAACATGAAGGGAAACCTGATGAACTTCACTTACGAAGACATAGCCAAGATGATTGACCACTCACTGCTCAACCCGACGTTGACCGCGAAGGAGCTCGCCGACGGTTGCCAGCTCGCCTTGCAATACGACGTCGCGAGTGTCTGCATCCTGCCGTACGCCTTACCCAAGTGTGCCCAGTGGCTGCGCGGCAGCACCGTCAAAGCCAGCACCACGATCGGCTTTCCGCACGGCGGTCACGCGACGGCGGTCAAACGCGCCGAAGCTTTGCAAGCGATCGCGGATGGCGGCGAGGAGCTGGACATGGTCGTCAACATCAGCCAAGTGTTGAGCGGCAATTGGGACTACGTGCGTCAAGACATCGCGACCGTGACCGAGGTGACTCACGCGGCGGGTCAGAAGGTCAAGGTTATCTTTGAGAACTGCTACTTGCAGGACAAGCACAAGCTCGAACTGTGTCGCATTTGTTCGGAGCTAAACGTGGATTGGGTGAAGACCTCGACCGGCTACGGCACCGGCGGAGCGACGCACGAGGATCTCAAGCTGATGCGCGAGCACTCCGCCCCGCAGGTTCAAGTCAAAGCGGCTGGCGGCGTGCGCGATCTCGACGCGCTGCTGGCCGTCCGCTCGCTGGGCGTTTCGCGTTGCGGAGCCAGTCGCACCTCGGAGATTCTCGACGAATGTCGCCGCCGTTTAGATCTGCCCGCGGTGCCCCACGTTACGCCACAGTCGGCAGCAGGGAACTACTAATGCCTATTCGCTTGGCGAAATAGCCTCGTAAATGGCCTTGGACAGAACGTCGAATGCCGCGCTGCCGAATTCTTGGTCATCCATGTATCGCGTGACGATCGCGTCGTTCTCGGACATGCGTTGCACGATGAGATCTTCCAGCAGACTGCGCAGTCCAAGCTGAAACTTGTCGAAGGGATTCGCACGTCGCAGTTTGATCACTTGCTCGTTCGTAGCTGCCTTCTCGCGAATTTGCTCGAAGAAAAATCGATCTTCGTCGGTGAAGTTCGTCCCGAATCGCTCGTTCAGAACTTTAATGATTTCTGACAACGGTGCCTTCTCTTCCTTCGCCTTGCCAGTTCCCACATCGGTTGGGCTCTTGATCCCTTCCGCCTCGCCTTCACGAACCTCGATCGCGCCCGCAAAGACTCTTTCCAGCCGGTAATACTGCAACCCGACTTCATCGCCAATCTTCATCCGCTCCGTGTCCCTGTCCAAGGGAAGATGCGGCAATAAAAATCGCCCGAAGCTGTAAAGCATCTCCAACGCGGGATCGACGTACGGGGCAATTTGGCTCAGGAACGAGTAGAGGTTGACGTAGCCCTGCAACTTGTCGCGAAACTCGCTGCGTTTGGTGTCGTCCTCCATGGCCTTGAAGCGGTCAACCGCGGGCTGCAGGTGCTTTTGCATCCCTGCATGATCTTGCGCACTTTGCTTGGCCACTGGCTTATAAAACACCCTGGCAAACGCCTCCACTTCGCTCCAGAAATACACTTGCGCCGCATCCAGTTCATGCTTGAGGCCCTCCAACTGCTGCGGGTCCGAGCCTTCCTGGAGGCTGGTTGCGTCATAGTAAGGCTTGAACGCTTTGTAGATGTCGTCCGCCTCATTCACGAAGTCCAAAACGAAAGGATTCTCCTTGCCAGGGATCTTCCGATTCAACCGCGACAGTGTTTGCACGGCCTGCACGCCATCAAGCCGCTTGTCCACGTACATCGCGCACAGCAACGGCTGATCAAAGCCAGTCTGGTACTTGTTCGCCACCAGCAGCACCTGATAGTCCGGCGAAGCGAACCGCTCTGGCAACTGCTTCTCGCTGATCGGTTTGCCGCTCACACAATCGGCGTTCATCCCCGGTTCGGTATATTCGAGGCCCGTATCGGGGTCTTTGACCGTACCACTAAACGCTACCAGAGGGCGGATATCGGTGATGTTATTCTTGGCAATGTATCGCTCGAACGCTTCCATGTACCGCACGGCATGTAGACGCGAGGAAGTCACCACCATTGCCTTGGCACGTCCACCCAGGTGGCCCATGACCTTTTGGCGAAAATGCTCGACGATCACTTCGGTCTTCTGCTCGATGTTGTGCGGATGCA
>JBGTHH010001128.1:0-3319 GCA_041746275.1 Pirellulaceae bacterium
CACAACAACTGGGACCACCATTCCAATGTAGCCGGCCGCATGCCTAGCCAATGCAAGGACGTCGACCAGCCTTGCTATGCGCTGCTGGAAGACCTGAAGCAACGCGGGATGTTGGAAGACACGCTCATCATCTGGGGAGGCGAATTCGGCCGCACCATATACACCCAGGGTAATCTCTCGAAAGAGAACTACGGTCGTGACCATCACCCGCGGTGCTTTAGCATGTGGATGGCCGGCGGCGGTGCGAAGGGAGGGGCGATTTATGGCGAAACCGACGACTTCTCCTACAACATCGTCCGCGATCCGCTTCACATTCGGGACTTCCACGCGACGGTCCTGCAACTGTTGGGCTTTGACCACGAGCGATTGATCTACAAGTTCCAGGGCCTCGACCAACGCTTAACGGGCGTCGTCCCCGCCCGCGTTGTCGACGAACTTCTGGCGTGAGGTAGACAGTCTCGCCACTGGATCGGTGTCGTCAGTGCCGTAAACGTTAGGTGCCGAGTGCGCCACATCCGTGCCGTAAGCCCCGGCAACAGCACATCTGCAAGCTGTTCCGACGTCGCAAGCTTCCCCAGCGGAGCGATGCCACTTGGCAGGTCTTCCGCGGGGTCATAAGGTGTGGCGAGTGGTAAGGAATCGATCAACATGTGCCTAAGCCTCACCGCAAGCTCCTACTGAAACCATCGCTGCAGATACAAGCGAATGTATTCTTCTCCCAACTTACTCTGGAGTTTGCTGCCTTTGGCACCAGTATATTTGACTCCCGGATTGTGTTGCATGAAGTAAGCGAGAGCCTGGCTTAGAGATTGCCCAGCACATTTGTTTTTGACTGTCCCCAGACTCGCCGCAACGCTTTGGCGAAAGCTGTGGTCGGTCCCGAACAGTTTACTGGCCAGCGATCGCGTCCTCTCTTCATAAGTCTCCTGTGCTGAATCGTCTCAGTTTCCTCGAGTCGGATGCTCGTGTACTGCTGGATCAGTGCCGATAGTTCGCTGGCCACTTGGTCAAACGCGGCGGCCTTTTCGTTGTACGCCCGCTTGCCGGGATGCGTCTGGGCCCAACTGAGCACCTGCGCCTCTCCGGCGCCCAACCGGAACTGAGCGACTGCCGACACAACAGGGTCCCCATCGACCACGACCAGCCAATCCGTCAATGGCAAAGCCTTCGCAGCGGCGTCGGTCGGGCCACCGGCCAGAATCTCTTGCTCAACGGCTCGCGGCACGAAGACGGGATCGCCCGCCAATTGGAGCAGGGGCAGTTGGCCGATCTTGGCCAAGACGATCAGCGGCGACGCATCAGCTATGGCCGGATTGCGCACGAGTCAAGTCCTCTCGGATCGTCTGCAACGTCACTTTGTCCGGTCCTGGGCGACCGAGATCCCGCTGCAGATCATCGACATCCACGGGAAACAATTCGACATGCCGTTGCGCCGCCGCATTCAAGAACGCTTCATACGAGAGCCCCGCCAGCCGCGCTGCCAGACTTGTAGACAGCTCGCCCCGGCTGCACAAGTTGAACGCCAGAGCGAGTCGCACTTCTTGAGTGACGTCGTTTCCCGTTGCCGAAAGGACTTGCACCACCTCATCGGGCTCGTATTGCGCCGCGACGGCACCATCGGACAAGGCGCGGCGCAGCTGGAAATGTACTGGTACATTGCCGGCGACCAACTCATCTTGTGTTCGCTCGCGGCCGACGCGGTTCGTTTGCGGGAGTCTGAACCAGGCGTCTGGAAAGGCCGTTGGCTCGGCTTCGGCCAACACGAGGTCACGCTGGAAATCCATCGGGCTCAAACGATTGTAGACATCCTGCGGTCGACGAATCGCGGAAAGCTCATCGGTGCGGAAATCGGTGTCTGGCGAGGCGAGACATCCCGGTACTTGTTGCAGTCGCTTCCTGAGTTGCATCTGCACATGATCGACGCGTGGAAAACCTACCCGCAACGAGCGGTCACGAGTTGCCTGAAGCAAGCCAACCAAGAGACGTTTGATCTTGCTCGCCGACAGGCGGTTCGCGCCACGGAGTTCGCGGCGAATCGGCGCACTATTCATCACCAGGACTCGGTTCAATCCGCCGAGCGGTTCGAGGATGCTTCGTTGGAATTCGTCTTTATCGACGCCGAGCACAGCTACGAATCGGTTATTGCGGACATCACCGCCTGGCACCGGAAGCTGAAGCCTGGCGGGATCCTGTTCGGTCACGACTATGGCCAGCCGCGTTTTCCCGGAGTGAAGCGTGCGTTCGACGAGTTGTTTCCGGGCAAGCTGAGCCAAGCTCCCGACTTTATGGTGTTTCACCGCAAGGAGCGCGCATGACCACCGTCTTCACCAACGGCGTCTTTGATCTCTTGCACATCGGTCACGTCCACCTGCTCGAGTTCGCCCGGGCGCAAGGTGACCGCCTGGTGGTCGGCATCAATTCCGATTCGAGTGCCAAGCGGCTCAAGGGTCCAAGCCGGCCGATCGTTTCGGCCGCCGAGCGTGCTGAAATGCTGTTGGCACTTCGCTGCGTGGACCAAGTGGAGATCTTCGAGGCCGACACGCCCGAGTCGCTCATCAGGCATTTGCGGCCGGACGTGTTGGTCAAAGGCCCCGCGTGCCTCGGGACGAAAGTCCCGGGTGCGGAATTGGTCCAGTCCTGGGGCGGCCGGGTGATCGTCCCCGACTGGCCTGTGGAACAATCGACAACTGAGATTGCTGATCGCATCCGCCGTGGCGATCCGCTCTCTACCGCGACGGCCGGCGAGTCGTTGATCCCTGGTCGATCGAATTGGTCCACCGGCAGCCTCGTGACCCAAATGGAAGGTCCGCATGAAAGTATCGTTCGATTTCGATGACACGCTGCACCACGAAGGCCGGCCGCTCTGGCCGGCTTTTTTACTGGTTCGCTGGCACGCCTCGCGCGGCGACCGGGTGATCATCATCACGACCCGCACCGCATCCCATGAACGGCCGATTTGGTTCACGCGTCACGAGCCACTGCGGGTGCTCGTGGCGGAATTCGTAAAGCATCACCGCCTACCAATCCGCGAAGTGATCTACACCACCCATCGTGCCAAGGCCGCGTTTCTGGTGCGGCACAAGATCGATCTGCACTACGACAACGATCCACTCGAAGTCCGTCTGGCCAATCAGGCCGGGATAAAAGCTGTTCTACTTCAAGGAGTTGCACTTGGTGACAGAGTCCGCTCGTAGTCCGCACATTACGGTCGTCGGCGACATTATCCTCGATCGTTACCTGTTCGGTGACGCAACGAAGCTCAACCCCGAGCAGTCGGGCGTCGTAATACGCGTCGATCACGAAGAAGATCGTCTCGGCG
>JBGTHH010001129.1:0-6634 GCA_041746275.1 Pirellulaceae bacterium
CCGTTTATCGCGCGCTATCGGAAGGAAGCGACCGGAGGACTGGACGAATCGGCTCTACGCGGCGTGGAAGACCTACTCGCCAAGCTCCGCGAGCTAGCGCAACGCAAGACAACGGTCTTGAAGACGATCGCCGAACAAGGACTGCTCACACCCGATCTCCGCCGGCGGATCGAATCGTGTGGCGATCGGCAGGAATTGGAGCTCATCTACCTGCCGTACAAGCCCAAGCGACGGACGCGTGCCACGCAGGCCCGCGAACGCGGCTTGCAGCCCCTGGCCGATCTCTTGTTGCGACAAGAAACCTTGAACCGCTCGCGACACGATGTCTTGCGACCCTACGTCTCAGCCGAACGGGACGTGCCGGACGAAGCCGCTGCCTTGCAAGGCGCGTGTGATATCGTCGCGGAGACGTGGGCGGAAGAAGCCAACACCCGCACCTGGCTGATGAAACACGCGATGGAAAGTGGTCAAATCACTTCCCAGGTCAAACGCGGTCAACAGGACGTCGGCAGCAAGTTCGAAATGTACTTCGAACATCGCGAAGCGGTTAAGCGTCTGCCGTCGCACCGCTTGCTGGCCATGCAGCGTGGCGAAGCGGAAGGCGTCTTGCGAGTTAGTTTGTCGTTGGACGACGAGTTCCTATTACGGCAATTGCGAGCGCGGTTGGTCTTCAACGCAAAGTTCGAGTTTTATCGTGACTTGCTCACCACGGTCGACGATTGCTATCGCCGGCTGCTGTTGCCCGCCACGGAGTCGGCCGTCCTACACGCATTGAAGGACCAGGCCGACGAGGAAGCCGTCCAAGTCTTTGCGAAGAACCTGCGGGAATTGCTGCTGGCACCTCCGGCGGGGCCACGCGTCACGCTCGGCATCGATCCGGGATTTCGGACGGGTTGCAAGCTCGCGGTGGTCGATGGGACGGGCAAGTTCCTGGCCAGCGCCACGATCTATCCTACGCCGCCGCGCAACGACACCGTGGGAGCGACGCGGACGCTCGTCGAGTTGATCGAGAAATACCACGTCGAATTGATTGCGATTGGCAACGGCACGGCGTCGCGCGAGACGGATGCCTTCGTATCCGCCGTGATTCGGTCGTTGCCGATGACGAAGGTGCTGGTCAGTGAATCGGGCGCATCGATCTATTCGGCGAGCGAGCTCGCGGTGCGCGAGTATCCCGATCTGGACGTCACCGTTCGCGGGGCCATCAGCATCGCGCATCGCCTGCAAGATCCGCTGGCCGAACTGGTCAAGATCGATCCGAAATCGATTGGAGTGGGACAGTACCAACATGACGTGAACCAAACCTTGCTACGACGATGCCTCGACCGGGAGGTCGAGTCGTGCGTGAACTCCGTGGGCGTCGACGTCAATCTCGCGAGTGCTCCGCTGTTGTCACACGTGGCGGGTATCGGGCCGAAACTCGCCGAACGAATCGTCGCCTACCGTGACGCGAACGGTCGCTTCGAAAGCCGCCAGCAACTCGGTCGAGTCTCCAAGTTGGGACAGAAGGCTTATGAACAAGCCGCCGGGTTTCTGCGCATTCGCGATGGCCAGCAGCCTCTCGACAATTCGGCCGTGCATCCCGAGAGCTACTACGTCGTGGAAAAGATGGCAGCCCGTCTCGGGGTCGCGACCCAACAGCTCGTCGGCAACGCGGGCTTGGTCAACCAACTGACTCCCGCCGACTTCGTCGACGAGCAAGTCGGGTTGCTGACGGTCCAAGACATCCTCGGCGAGCTAGCCAAGCCGGGGCGCGACCCTCGTAGCGAGTTCAAGGTGGCGCGGTTCACCGAGGGCGTGAATGAAATCGCGGACTTGAAGGTCGGGATGATTCTCGAAGGCGTCATTACCAACGTCACTCGTTTCGGTGCCTTCGTCGACTTGGGCGTTCATCAGGATGGGTTGATTCATGTTTCGCAACTGGCTCACACCTTTGTCACCGACCCCAGCCAGGTCGTCGCGGTCGGCGATGTCGTGCGCGTAAAGGTCTTAGAAGTCGATATCGAGCGCCGCCGTATCGCCGTCTCGCGCAAGCAGGCGAATTCGTCATGACGTCCGGTAAACGCCTTCCGCCGTGGTGTCCGCTGGTGTTGAGCCTGATCGTGCTTACCAGCATCGCCTGTCAGCGAAACACGCCGACGACAACTCCTGCGGCGAACGCGACGCGCTCTCAAGGCCAACGGTGGGAGTATGTGGATGGCATTCCGATCCAGATCGCCGTTTTTCCGAGCGTCTTTTGGGAGCCACGCGATACGACCAGTCTGCGGGAGATGATCGAGTCGACCGATTTGGTACGCGATAAAGCGGTCCTCGAAATCGGTACCGGCTCCGGCTTACTGTCGCTCTGCTGCCTGCGTGCTGACGCGGCCCGCGTGGTGGCCACGGATGTGAATCCACAAGCCATTGAAAATGCCATGTACAACGCTCAACTGCTGGATGTCAGCGAGCGGTTCGAAGTGCGACAAGTTCCGCTCGATGCGCCGACCGCGTTTCGAGTCATCGGCGCGGAGGAAAAGTTTGATGTAATCCTCTCGAATCCTCCCTGGGAAGATGCCGAACCGCAATCGATCGATGAGTACGCGTTGTACGATCGGAACTTCGCGCTGCTGCGGTCATTGCTTGCGGACGTGCGGCAGTACCTCAAGCCCGGTGGTTGCGTGTTGTTGGCGTATGGTTCTGTCGACGCGATCGAGGCGACTCAGCGATTGGCCACCGAATACGAACTGACTGTGCGCTTCCACGATGATCGCCCGTTAGCAGAACTATCGCGAGTGTTCTTGCCAGGCATGTTATTGGAAGTGCTGCCTCGATCCGGGGGATTTTGAACGATCGCGAGATTTGTTGTGCGCGAATCGGCGAAAATCGTGACCGATGTGTTGTCTAAATTGAACGATGCACTATGCTTAGGGTAACATTAATGCCAGTGATCGCCGCACGGAACAGAATCTTAGAAACACAGCCTCGAAGTTACTGACTCCGGAACAGAGTCCCACCTTCGCTTCTCCAGCGTTTCTTCGGCTATTGGTGATCACTACTTGGTGTTGACGTAAGCAGACTAGGGATGCGCTGAATCTTCGAAGCGAGCCTCCTCTCCTCGTTTTCGCGCGTGCGCGCGCTTCGAGCACTCATACTTCGCTGGTCCTGCCACGGCCATGTGTAGTTTCCCATTTTGTGAACGGAGCATTTGCTATGAATCGTCGAAGTCCCAGCCGAGGTTTCACCTTGGTGGAGTTGTTGGTCGTGATCGCGATCATTGGAATTTTGGTGGCTTTATTATTGCCCGCTGTGCAAGCGGCTCGAGAAGCGGCTCGCCGCATGCAGTGTAGCAATAACTTAAAGCAGCACATTTTGTCGATGCACAACTATCACGACACATTCAAGACGTTTCCTCCAGGCTATTTGGTGAAACGCAACGCAGCCGGAGCGATCGACCCGGCCCTGGCAATGTGGGGCTGGGGTGCGCTCAGCCAACGTTTTATCGAGGGGAACAGTGCGACGGACGCGATGTCGACGGGTTCGACGTCGTTGTCGGTGGCCGTACCCGCGTTTGCCTCCGTGGGGGCGACTCCGCCCACCTCGGGCATCAACATCCTGGATACGCCAGTTCCCACTCATCTGTGCCCTTCGGATACGGGGCCAGACCAAAATATTTCGCGACTAATCCAGAGCGTGGCCACCGCGAAGGGAAGCTATATCGGAGCCAACTCGGCGTTGGATCTCTCGGAAACGGGCGGTGGCACCCTGGGAGCTACGGGAATCGGTCAGGCTCAAGGCTTGTTCCGTCAAGACACGGGCATGTCGTTTCGTGACATGACCGATGGCAGTAGCAACGTGATTGCCTTGGGCGAACGTCGCTGGCAAGTCAAGCTCTCCGACGGCAACAATTTCATCTCAGGCTCGGGCTTGGTTTACGGGCGTCGACCGCTAGGTGCGGCTCCGCCGACAACCGTCGAGGAATTCTCCGATGTGTTGGGTGGTGGAATCCGGGCGATCAACTGGAAGAACGAACTGGTCGCGAATGCCGCCGTGATTCGTCGGACGTTCTCCAGCCAACATCCCGGTGGTGCCATGTTTGGCTTGGGCGATGGCAGCGTGAGATTCATCAGCGAAACCGTCCAGCATATTCCGGGTGGCGCGGTGGATAGCACATTCGAGTACTTGCTGGCGATCAGCGACGGCAATCCTATCGGAGAATACTAGTTTCAACCGAGCCAACTTGATTGGCGGACGCATTTACGTGTGGACGGGACGTCTCCCGAGGCGTCTCGTCCACTTTAATTTGTGACGAGCAGCGGTTTGGCCAGGAACGAGGTATCGCTGCCCGCCGGACCACCGCCCGCAAAGCCGAGCTGCTCGTACAGCCGTCGCGCCGCGGGATTGTCGTGCCGAACTTCCAACGTCAGCTTACAGCAACCCCAGCGTTGGGCGGCGGCTTCGAGCGACCGCAACAACTGCGTGCCCAGGCCCCGACCGCGGAATTCCCGATGCACGGCCAAGTCATGAATGTTCAGCAGGGGCCGAGCCTGAAAAGTGGAATAGCCAAGGAAGCAAATGGCCACGGCCACCGGTTGTTGATCGTGCCAGCCAAGGAAGTACCGACCATGAGCCTGCTCGGCAAGTCCGGTGATCAAGCGGTGACGCACTTCCTCACCGAGCGTTTGTCCGCCCCCCACAGGCTCGCTGGCATACATGTCGAGCAATTCGAAGATCGCCGATTGCTGGACGGGATCCGCCAAGTTCGCGAGTTCGATCTGTAGCGGCATCGTCACACTAATCACCGGCTGAGGTCGGAGGTTCGTATTCGAAGTCTTTCCACTTCATGGCTCGCCGGAATGGTTCGACGCGGAGGATCACTTCGCCGTTCTTGAACAGGCGGACCGTGCCGTTCGATTCGCTAACAACGACCGCGATGGCGCTGGTGCTCTTGCTAATGGCGGCCGCCGCCCAGTGGCGCGAGCCCAGTCCTTTGGAGAGCGTCAAGTTCACGTGATCGGCATCGACGATCTGGCAGGCCTTCTCCACCGTGCCATCCGGGGCCACGATGAAAGCTCCATCCAACGGCGCGATTTCCTTAATCGCTTCCCGCACGCGAGGGTCGGCCAGCGCCCGTTCCTTGCGGCCGTAACCCTTCACCGGATCAAAACCCGCCGGGTGACTGAGCGACAGCACCTTGCGCGTGTCGCCAATCACGAACATCGTACCCACCGGTTTGCCCTCGCGGCCCTCACGACCAATCTCGACGGCCAGATCGACGACGACTTTTAATGTGTCGAGCGGAACGCTGGTTTCGATCTGCCGCAAGTCCCGCGCGGTCAACCGTCCCAAATGCTCGTCCAATCGAATGAAACTGATCGAGTCGATGGCTCCTGCTTCAAAGCCACTGTAGACAGCCACGACCTCCGAGTTGGGTTCGAGGATTTCCTTGGCGACGCATTCGAGCAGGGCTTGTGCCAGCTTCTCAAATACGGGTGCGTCGTGCATCCGCAGAACGAGCGTCGCCAAGCCCGCTTCACGAGCCCCTTCCAGCGATTCGGCGGTATCGCCCACCGCGAGAATCTTTTCGAGTCCCGCACGGCCGCTGAGCTCTTTCCAATCCGTGGGCCCGTCGAGCATCACGAGCAGAGCATCCGCGTCGACCTGCTTGCTTAACAGCACGGCCAAATCATAAATCGAGGCAAACTGTTCGTTGAATCGTTGCTGCTTCATCCAGGATTCGATGCCAAGACTGGGCGGACCGGGCGTCAGGGGACTTAGCTACGCATCCTAAGGCGTTTCCCCGGTTAGAGCAACGGCCCTGAAATCCCGTCATTTCAGGCTGACATTAGCCTCGATCGCGAGAATCCGACACGCACAATCCGGTTTCGCGGCAGGCTTTGCGGTGGCCGCCGTGCTGCGCTGGTTTGGGCGGCTTCGGCATGTCAGACGGACTGTTATCGATGTTGACCAAGTCGCGGCTTTCGGGTCTGGGGTCATCCCTGGAGATCCGCTTGCAAGAGGCGTCGGCGAGCGGCTTGACACAGCGCGAGTTTTTGGAGTTGGTGCTTCCAGACGAGTTACTGATTCGCAACGATCGGGCGATGCAGCGGCGGATTACCATGGCGGGCTTTCGCGATGTCAAACGCTTGGAGGATTTTGATTTTGGATTCAATCCTTCGATCAAGAAGAAGTCGGTCTCGCGGCGATCCGTGCGGGCTTCACGGTGTACTACCGGAGCATCTTCGATGTCGTGCGGGACTTCCTCCACGACGAGGCGATGGACGGTCACGAGCGGGTGTTGCAGAAGTATTTGAACCCGACTTGTTGATCATCGACGACATGGGGATGAAGCAGTTGCCGAAGCGCTCGGGCGAGTACTTGTTCGAGGTGGTGATGCGACGTCACGAGCTTCGCTCGACGATGATGACGAGCAATCGACCGCTGGAGGAGTGGGGCTACCGTCTGGAAAAAGCGCGAAAAAGTTCAAAGGATACTAAAGCGCCCACCGGCTCGGCAGCCGAAGAGAAGTAGGCCACAGGATACCAATTTTGAGGACGTTCGATCAGAAACCGAAATTAATACTCTTTGAGGTGCCGCGCGCTGGTATCCTTTGAAGCGCCCAATGACACCCATTGCCATTTCGTGCGGCAAGACTTAT
>JBGTHH010001130.1:0-11514 GCA_041746275.1 Pirellulaceae bacterium
TCGCCTTTGCGGGGCTGTGGGATCAATCGGCCCACGGTGACGAAGCGATTTTGACTTGTACGATCCTGACGACCGCCGCCAACGAACTGGTGGCAACGCATCGCACGGGCCGACCGCGGATGCCGGTGATCTTGTCGACCGACGAACAATACCGACAGTGGTTAGATTCGGATATCACAGAAGCGGAGTCGCTGCGCACGCTCTTTACACCGTTTGCCGACCAGCGAATGAACTGTTTCGCCGCCGAACCCGCGGCGTGACGCTGGGTTGGAGTTCCGGCTTTAGCCGGTTATTGGCAGCCTGAAGGCTGTACTCCAACTCCAACTTCTAGCCTGGGCAACGCACTCGGCTTATGGCAACGGTTGTGTCGAACGCAGGTACGCGAACAGGTCGCGAATCTGTTGATCATCAAGCGGTTTGAGGATGCCTTCGGGCATGATCGACGTGCGGATGGCCTGCATTTCCTCAATCTCGTCGCGGGGAATGATCAAGCGTTGGCCGTCGGCTCCTTTCAGCACCACCACGCGATTGTCTTGTTCCTCGATGAAGCCGTTCAGCGTGCGACCGTCCGCCGTGAAGACCACAAAATTCTCAAACCCCTCGCGAATCTCCAGGCTGGGATTGATCACATTCAACAAGACGCCGCGCAGGTCGTCGCGTTTGTAGGGCGTCAAGTTCGGCCCGATCTGGCCGCCATCGGTGAAGAGCTGATGGCACTTGCCGCAGTGTGTGAGGAAGAGAGGCTTGCCGCGATAGGGGTTGCCCACGGCGCTGGCGAGCACACCTTGGAGTCGTTCCGTTTCTATGCGCATTTCGTCCGTCGTCGCCGACTGGATCTCACCCCAGTGTTTGCGGACCAACTCGGCGATCTTGTCATCGTTGTGAAACAGCAGCTTCTGAAGCACGGCGGCCTTCACCCCCGTGGATAGGATTTGCCCGCGTTCAATGCCGCTCAAGAACTCCTGAGCCCACGCGCGACGACTGGCCAACACGCCCTGGGCGATCTCACGCACCTCCGGAGAGAGGTCATTGTGCAGATCCGTCAGCGTCACGCCGATTTGCGGCGCGTCATAGGGTTGCAGGGCCGTCAGCGCGGCGGTTTGCAGTTCGATGGATTGGGAATCGGTGGCGATGCGCAGCAGGGCCCCCACCACCTGCAGTTGATTGATCTGACCAAGGACTTGGATCAGTTCGACGCGACGCGGCGTGGCGGTCTTCGCATCGGCGACCAATTGAAGGGCTTCCGTCAACGCCGCTTTGTCGCCACGACGCAGCCGTAAGCTCAACGAGCCTCCACCCACCTTCGACAGGGCCGCCACCAGTTCGTCTGGTAGTTCGCTGAGCGTGCGTCCGGCAAAGGCCTGCTCAAACCCCTTGAGCAAGACTTGCGAATCCTCGGACGTGGGTGCCAACTCGAAGAGCCGCGCGCAGGTCAACAAGTCGCGACGTGTGCCCGACATGGCGTACCGACGCATTAAACGCTCGGCGATGTGCTGTTGATAGAGTGGTAACTTCCAGACCTCCGCGTCGGCTAACAAAGCCAGGATATCGTCGCGACCGTTGTCGGCTTTCGCCTCAAAGACCCACCACAACGAGAGCGGATTGAAGACGTCCTGGACATCGTCGCTGTGCCCCAGTAACGCACGCGCGATGGGCAGGGCCTGCGCCGGTGGCAGACGACGCGCCGAACAGGCCAATTGGCAGCGGACCTCCACATGCGGATCGGATTCCGCCATGCGGGCCAACGCCTGCGCAACCTCGTCCGCGACACTTGCTTGATCACCCAATAGGCGAACGGTCCACGCCCGAACATACGGATCCTGGTGCCGCAAGGTGCGGAGCGACACCTGGTCGTTCAGACCGCCCGACAGATGCAGTGCCCACAACAATTCCAAGGCCAACTGACCATCGCTTGCTTCAATCATCGCAGGCAACTGAGCCGCGAGACCGGGATCGCGACGATCGGCCAGCAGACGCAGTGCGATCTGACGATGCCACTTATTCTCGCTCTTCAACACATCCAGTAATTGGAGCGATGTGAGACTCGCGTAGTCGAATGGCGGGAGCGGCTCCGCTTCGGGAGCGCGCAAGCGATAGATGCGCCCCGTGTCGGGAGTCACGCGGCCTTGGTAGTGGCTGGCGTGGTCGATTCGCTGTTCGTAGAAATCCGCGACATAGATCGCGCCATCGGGGCCGGCCTTAATCTCGACGGGACGGAACCAAGGATCTTGACTGGTGATCGCGTGATCTATGTCGGTGGTGGCGAACGATGCGCCGTTCGGCTGGACATCGCTAATCACCACATGCCCTTGCAACGGTCCCACACCGAACATTTTTCCAGCGTACTTGGCCGACAGGGCCGCACCCTCGTAGATGAGATAGGCGTGAGTGAATCGCGGGATGGCATGATGCTTCATCGCCGCGAAGGTGCCAAACGCGTAGGGATTGGACAGCTCGCCATGTTTGCCGTAACTCTTGGCGTAGTAGCCTCCCTGGACGTAGTGAAAACCGCGAGTGTCGCCGCCATTGTGCCCCGAGAAGAGGCGTCCTTTCGCATCTAGCTCGATGCCAAACGTGTTGCCGCCGCCTTCGGCGAAGATTTCGTAGCGACGCGTCTCGGGATGATACCGCCAGACGAGTTGCCCCATCGAATGAATCGGTTTGTCATTCGAGCCGTAGCGTTTGATCTGCCCCGTCACGGTGCTGCCTTGCGCGCCGTAGATCCAGCCGTCTGGTCCCCAACGGAGATTGCTGGCGACCGAGTGCGAATCTTCGATGCCGAACCCTTCGAGCAACACTTCGGGATCACCATCCGGTACGTCGTCATTGTCCGCATCGCGATAGAACAACAGATAGGGAGGATTCAACACGAAGACTCCACCCCGTCCCCGCGCGAACGACGAAGCGATATTTAAGCCATCGACAAACGTCGTATGCTTGTCAAAAGTGCCATCACCATTGGTGTCTTCATGAATCGTCACTTTGTCGGCACCACGAAAGTGATGTGGCGGTGGTGGCGAAACTTTGTCATAGACGGTACGCAGGAACTTGTCGCGACTGACTGCGGTGAGCCCCGCCGGATTGGGATACTGCTTGTAGTTGAGGACCCACATCCGACCACGTTCGTCGAAGTCGATGAACAATGGCTGGCCAATCTCTGGCTCGCTCAATACGGGTTCGAGAACCAAATCGTCGGGAGTCTTAAATCGCAGCAGCGCGTCGGCGACCGATAGCGGTCCCTCTTCGCCAGGCAATCGGCGTAGGAGGGATTCGACCTCGGCCGCGGTTTGCACTCGCTCGCGAAGGAAGTCGCGCATCGCAAGCGACTGGTCGCCCGGTTGGCTCCACGCCAAATCATCGCCACCGCGGAACTGCCACGGACCGTCGAAACGCATGGCGGCGTCTCCGGCAAACAGAGCGGGGGCCGCGACATTGAAGCCGCTTCGGCCATCGCTGTTGTAAACGCGAATGGCCAACACATTATCTTGCCCGAAGCGAATCACGCTGGCGTCCAGCGGATGTCGCGCCTGATCTCCCAGGCCGCTACGGAACTGCGGTGGAAAGCTACCCGCTCCCGCCACGCGGGTGCCATTCCAATACACTTCCCGGGCATCGTCGACGGGTTCGGAGAAGAGCACGAGCTCGCGTCCCGCCCATGCTTCAGGAACGCGCACCTGGCACCGATACCACGAATAGCCGCCGACGTCGGCCGGAGGCTTCTTCCAAACCTCGGGGACGGTGACGGTTTGCCAAGCGTCCTGTGCCGCAGTCGACTCGACCAGAGTTCCTGGTGCAGCGATCAGGGCGATGGCGATGGCGAGCAAGCGGGAGTATCGATCACGAGCGAGCATTGGATAGGACTTTCAAATGCTAAGGAATGAATGTTTCTTCGGGCAGGAAGTCAGCGGCGAACCTGCGTCGGTTCGGAACGAATCAAGGGGTGGAGGGAAGGAACAGGCTGCGGGCGTTGTCGCGGGTGATGGCGTCAATTTGAAACTGAGCTAGTTCCGATTCTCGCAGCTTGAGGAGGGCGGATTCAAGATAAAAAAACGGAAAGTGGGAACCGAAGAGAATCCGATTCAGCGGCGCAAATGCGAGTAACTGGGTGATGCCACCAATCCCTTCGAGCATCGAGATCTCAATGAAGACGTTATTCAAGGCGAGTAAACGACTCAGCAAATTCGCGTGCAGCGAGCGTTGCGAGTTTAATACGACCAGCCGCAATTGGGGGCGCGACGGCAGCAGCTCGACCAGCGGCGTCGTATCCACGGGCTCGACACTCAAGAGACGATGCTGTGTCCGTTCATCTTCCATCTTGACGGCCAACTGCACGATGAGCTGGTATTGAATCGCCAAATCGAGCAACTCGGCGAATCGCGGATCATCCAGCTTGTAACCGTGGTAGTTCGGATGCAAGCGAATTCCCGGCATCTTGTGCTCCCGCGCACAGCGACGCAGATCGTCTTGCCAATCCGGCAGCGTTGGGTTGACCGAGCCAAACGGCACGAGCAGTCCCGCTCCGCGCTGCGCACAGTCCTCGGCCAGCCGCGCATTCACCGCCGCGATGTCCTTGTGCAACAAACCGTCAAAGCTGCCGGCCCATGCTCGTTCGATCCCGGCCGCCTGTAGCTTGGCAACCAGTGGAGTCACTTCATCACAGGGCAAACGTCGCGCGGGCCAGCGCGAGAGATGAATATTCACATCGATCATGCCACTAGTATCACTTACGCCCAACGCCATCGGCAAGTAGCACGGTGGCAGGGGCTTGGGCCGCAACGTAAAATGGCCTGAGTACGGCAGGTAGCTCTTTGAGGTAAGTCCCATGTTTCCGCAGTGTGAATCAGGTCGGATCGCGAACCGCAGGCAGTTTCTCGGCCAGTTAGGTCTGGGCACCGCCGCGCTGGCATCATTACTCGATCAGTCCGCTCGGACGTCGAGCGGTGCGGAGTCGGCTCATGGTGGCCTGTCGGGACTGCCGCATTTCGCGCCCAAAGCGAAACGCGTGATCTACCTGTTCCAGTCCGGAGCTCCCTCGCAAATCGATTTGTTCGATTACAAACCGCGACTCGCCGAACTGGGCGGCGAGGATCTCCCCGACTCGATCCGCCAAGGACAACGGTTAACGGGGATGACGGCGAGCCAGGATCGATTTCCTTTGGCTCCGAGTAAGTTTGCGTTCCGGCAACACGGGGCGAGTGGTGCCTGGGTGAGTGAGCTATTGCCGCATACGGCGCGAATGGCCGACGAATTGTGCTTCGTCAAATCGCTGCACACTCAAGCGATCAATCACGATCCGGCGGTAACGTTCTTCCAAACGGGAGCTCAACTGGCCGGACGACCCAGTATTGGTGCGTGGCTGGCTTATGGCTTGGGTTCGATGAACCAAGACTTGCCGACTTTCGTCGCGATGGTCTCGGTAGGCAACGGGAAAGGGGATCAACCCCTCTATGACCGTTTGTGGGGCAGCGGATTCTTGCCCACCAAGTATCAGGGAGTCAAGTTTCGGTCGGTGGGCGATCCTGTGCTCTATCTGTCCAATCCACCTGGCATCGATTCCCTTGCGCGACGACGCATGTTGGATGATCTGGCTCAGCTCAACGAGGCGAATCGGCAGGACTATGGCGACCCGGAGATCTCGACGCGGATTGCCCAATACGAGCTGGCGTATCGGATGCAAACTTCGGTGCCCGAGCTGACGGATATTTCCGACGAACCTCAGCATACGTTCGAACTGTACGGCGCGGATGCCAGAACCCCCGGCACTTACGCTTATAACTGCCTGCTCGCGCGTCGCTTGGTTGAACGCGGCGTGCGGTTCGTGCAACTCTTCCACCGAGGGTGGGATCAACACATTAAGTTGCCACCCGCGATCACCATTCAATGTCAGGATACCGATCAAGCTTCGGCCGCCCTGGTTCAGGACCTGACACAACGTGGACTCTTGCAAGATACGCTCGTTGTGTGGGGCGGCGAGTTTGGCAGGACCGTCTATTGTCAGGGGAAGCTGACGGCGGACGATTACGGACGCGATCACCATCCGCGTTGCTTCACGGTTTGGATGGCGGGCGGAGGCATTCGGCCGGGCCTTTCGTTTGGGGCGACCGACGATTTTTCCTACAACATCACCGCCGACCCCGTGCATGTCCACGACCTGCACGCGACCATGTTGCACTGCCTGGGCATCGATCATGAACGCCTGACCTACAAGTTTCAAGGTCGCTACTATCGACTTACGGATGTGCATGGCAAAGTCGTCGAGCCGCTGCTGGTTTAGCGGCCAGTTCGACGTGACTGCAGATCGCGAGCTGAAACACAGAGGCACAGAGTTCACAGAGATTTTGCTCCGTGGACTCTGTGCCTCTGTGTTGACACTTTCCGCAACGGAGTACAATGCGGGTCAACCATGATTCCTCTCACCATTCAGGAGCCCGCAACATGACTCGATCCAGGAAGTCCGGTTTACTCGGCTGTCTCGCAATCTTGATTCTGGTCACTGTGACGTTTCGCACGACCTCTGCCGAAGACGCCAAAGGGCGGTTCTTTGAACAACGGATCTACGTGGCGAACTCCGGGAAGATTGAGGCGTTGCATAGCCGCTTTCGCGACCATACGAATCGATTGTTCGTCAAGCACGGAATGGAGTTGATCGGTTACTGGACGCCCACCGATGGCGAGGACGCGGATCACACGCTGATCTACATCTTGGCATATCCTAGCCGGGAAGCGCGTGACGCTTCGTGGAAGGCGTTTATCGCCGATCCCGAATGGCAGAAGGTTCATCAAGCGTCAGAAGTGGACGGCAAGCTGGTGAAAGGCATCAAGAGTACTTATCTGACTCCCACGGACTATTCTCCCATCAAGTAACGCCACCTTGAACAGCGACACGGAGGATATCGTCGAGCCCGATCGCACCCTCGAACTGACCGGCGCGCAGATGCAGCGGTTGGTCGACGCGGTCATGTTGCGCCTCGGTTCGTTTCTCGACACCTTGCCAGTTCAGCCTGCGTGGACGCCGTCGGTCGAGTCGGACGTGATGCGCGGGTTGATGCAGCCGTTGCCGGTCGAGGGTCAAGCGGCTGCGGATATTCTGCGGCGACTATTTGATGAGATCATTCCCTTGGGTCTAAACTCCGCGGGACCAGGCTATCTGGCGTACGTGCCGGGCGGGGGCCTGCCCGAAGCCGCCGTGGCCGACTTGATCTCCAGCACGGTGAATCGCTACATCGGGCTGTGGCACAGTGCGCCGGGATTGGCACAGCTCGAAGTCGCAGTGTTGCGTTGGTTCTGTGACATCGTTGGCTACCCGCCGCAGTCGGGAGGTTTCTTCACCAGTGGCGGTTCGCTATCGAACTGGTCCGCGTTAGTCACAGCGCGTGGTTGCCGACCGCTCGTCGAACTGACGCGTGGCATGGTGTATACGTCCGATCAAGCTCATCACTGCGTCCGGAAGGCCGCCATGTTGGCGGGATTCCCGGCGGAGAACGTCCGGACAATCGAAGTCGATGCGGAGTATCGTATTCGGCTCGATCGGCTCCGTGATCAGATTCAGCGGGATCGGCGTGAGGCGAGGCAACCGTTGGCGATTGTGGGGCAGGCCGGAACGACCAATACGGGTGCCGTTGATGATTTAGAGGGGCTCGCCGATCTCGCGCGGGCGGAAGACATGTGGTTACATGTGGATGCGTCCTACGGCGGTTTCTTTATGCTCACCGCGCGGGGCCAAGAGGCACTTCGCGGTCTGCACCGAGCCGACTCGATCACATTGGATCCGCACAAAAGCCTGTTCCTGCCCTACGGTACCGGTTGCCTGTTAGTTCGCGATCAGGATCACTTGCGACAGACGCATCGACTTCGTGGCGAGTATCTGATGGACGATCCCGATGCCGATGCCGATGATCAGGCGAATGCCTTCGATTTCTCCGACATCTCGCCCGAGCTCACGCGTCCCTGTCGCGGCCTTCGAGTCTGGCTGCCCATGCAGTTGCATGGGATCGAACCGTTCCGCCGCAATTTGGATGAGAAACTCGATCTTACGGCATGGGTGACCGCCGGACTTCGCGAACTCAACGAAGAGCTCGCTGACGAGCTGGAGATTATGACCCCGCCGCAACTCACGATTGTCGCGTTTCGCCTCGTCCGAGCAGGGCTGGAAGCGAAGCAACTCGACGATCTCAACCGCCGTTTTCTCGAAGCCATCAATGCGTCGCGACAAGTCCTGCTGACCGCTACCCGACTGCATGGGCGTAATGTCATCCGCATCTGCATCCTTTCGTTTCGTACTCATCGCTCGCATGTGGAGACCTGTTTGCGGGAAATCGTCCAGGCGGCGCGAACACTTTAGCCATTGTCGCAGTTCGCTCGTGGGACGACTGCACAGCTTCTCCGAGCCTTCCACCTTGATTGTGCCCGACATTCGCCCTAGGATTCGCAGCTAGGGACCGCTCTCAGCGAGGTTTCATGAGACCCGCCCACGTTTTCCGGCACGTTCCTCAACTCTGGAGCCGCACATGTCCTCAGACTTCCGCCTTAAAGAACAACTGCCCCGTTTGACCGATCGCATTGTGCGGACCTATACGGAAGTCGGCAAGATTAATCATCTCGGCCATTGTCCGTTGCCCAAGTACGAAGAGATTATTTCGGCCATCGACGACCTCACCGAGATCATTTATCCCGGCTATCGTCGTCGCGAACGATTGCACTTGGGGAACGTCACGTATCACGTGGGCGACTTGCTCGATCGCCTGCACGATACGCTCTCGACACAAATCGCGCGGGCCTTACATCACGAGGAACGAGTTTCCGAGGGCTTCGATCCGCACGCCGCGCCGATCGATTATACGGCGAGCGGTGAAGCCTTGGCGATCGATTTTCTCGAACGCGTGCCCGACCTACGCAGCATCTTGGCCACCGATGTGGAAGCGGCTTATCGCGGCGATCCGGCTTGCCGCAACCGCGACGAGGTGATCTTTTGCTATCCCGGTTTGGAAGCGGTCACGGTGTATCGGCTCGCGCACGAATTGCACAAGCTGAGGGTTCCGTTCATTCCCCGCATGATGTCCGAGTGGGCTCATAAGCAGACTGGCATCGACATTCATCCAGGAGCCAAGATCGGACATCACTTCTTTATCGACCATGGAACCGGGGTGGTGATTGGCGAGACGTGCGATATCGGCAACCACGTGAAGCTATATCAGGGCGTGACGCTCGGCGCTCTGAGTTTCCCGACCGATTCGGCGGGAAACATCATCCGCAACGCCAAGCGACACCCGACGCTCGAGGACCGCGTGGTCATCTATGCCAGCGCCACAGTGCTGGGAGGCAAGACCGTGATTGGCCACGATTCGGTGATCGGTTCCAGTGTCTGGTTGACCAAAAGCGTGGCTCCTCACACGACCGTCACGATCGAGGCCCCGAAGCTTCGGATACGAGCGGAGTTGCCCGATGACTTGAATCCCGAGATCAACTATCAGATTTAACTTGCGATCAGGGAGAGGAACCGATTTGCCGCTTGATCCGCCACAAGCCGATACCGAGAACGCACGCCCACGCCACGCCGCTGATGACCGCTCCCGTGAGCAGCCGTTTTGAACGATAGGTGTAGATCACTCGATGTGTTCCCGCCGGGAGAATCACGCCGCGCATGATCCGATTTGCCTGATAAACCGTCAACGGATACAACTTGCCGTCGGTGACTCGCTCGGCTTGCCAGCCCGGATAGAACGCATCGTTCAGCAGCAAGCAACCCGGACTATCGAGCGAGACGGCGATTTCAACACGCTGCGGCGTGTCGTGAACGATGCGACATGATTCATCTGTTCGATCTCCTGGCCAAGCGACCGGTAGCGGTTCAAGGATTTGCTCCGTCTCAAGGATCGCCACGTTGCGCAGATCCCGTAATGCACCTTGATCGAGCAGTACGTCG
Organism: Pirellulaceae bacterium; assembly: GCA_041746275.1. Taxonomy (GTDB): domain Bacteria; phylum Planctomycetota; class Planctomycetia; order Pirellulales; family Pirellulaceae. The sequence continues at coordinate 9,923 of JBGTHH010001130.1, forward strand.
CGTGTGTGAGCTTCCGCCGCTGCACGCGTGTGTTGTTTCAAAGGCGGCTTCACGTGAACTTCGTGAACGATCCACGTTCGCGGGTAAGCGTGCGGATCGCGCCACAAAGCCATGCCGGGCGGGGCCAATCGCTCAACATAGGAACCTTGGGGTTCGCGTCGCGACGAAGGCCGTGCGCGATAGTGGACTGAAAGGGCCGCGAGCGGCGACGCACCAGGAGTTACGGATTGCTTCGACTCGACTTCGGCCGCCACGCTCAAGAGAGCTTGCCAGTCGAGTGAGCTAAGCGTGGTTTGCGTGCCGACTACGGCCACATCGGCCAACAGATGATGCTTGGGCAAGAGTGTCGCGCGTTCCCAAGCGACGACCTCGGCGAGTCGTTCGGGGCTTGACGTGGTCTCCCACTCCGCTGGCAGCCAACCGAGCTGTGGCGTTCGCTGGATTCGGACGAGCGATGCTTCGTTCGCGTCCTGCCGGATGGCTTCCGCGAGGAGAGGCGGATCTCGCCAAACCCGAGCATCCAACGACTGTGTCATCCAGCCATTCGCGACGCAGAGTTCCACGGCGGTGATGACGAGGGCCACTCGCCCGCGAACTCGCTGAATACTGGGCTGAGACGTGCGAAACAGTAGCCCATAACCGAGCCCCAACACGGCCGTGTGCAACGAGGCCAGCAATAGACCCGCCGTGGCTGCGGGAACATCCAGTGGCCCAAAGACCGCATCGGCTGGTGCATCGCTCAACCAGGTCAACCACAGCGGCTGAGCGAATCCCAAGCCAGCGGCAACCAGTAGGCTGACTGCCGCCAAGGCGATACATGTGCGCGCGATGCGTGGACCTTGTTCGATGTCGCTCAGCCGATCCCAACCGCGAGCGGCGAGAAGGCTGATTCCGAGCGCGGCCACGACAAACAGCTTCGCTGGATAACGAAAGTAGACGTAACCTGGCAAGAGGACCACGAGGAACCAGTACAGCCCGCCAACTGGCTGTCCGATCGCCACGTTTTCCGGCGGGACATCGAACCAGCTTACTCGCGCCTCGTGAATTAACCAGCCGAGGCCATACCAGCCGAAGCTGCCTAGTAACGAGAGCACTGTCAGCGACGACAGAAACCGAGTTTGTGTGTCCCGCGACCGCCAACACCACGTGCCGAATGCCAGGACGATTGGCAACAAACCGAGATACAAAGACGGCGTCCACGTGCGATCCTCGCCAGGAATGGCGGTGCTCCAGCGTTCATTCCGGGGAAAGAGTCGACCAAAACAGTTTGGCCAAATCAACTCGGCCAAGTGCCAAGGGCCGACCGAAAAATAATAGACCTGACGCAGGTGAGTTTCCGGCTGAGGCTCTTGCCAGAGACCTTGAAGGTTGACCGATTCCTGACGTCTTCCTTCGAGTGTGTCATTGAACCATTGCACGACCTCATAGATGTTGCGCGGCTGCTCGGTCGCCGCTCGGTCGCTATGACGAGTCCACTCGGCGGCCGGCAGGATCTGCACGAGAGCAAAACCAAGACCGGCGAACGCCGCCAAGGCCAACAACGCAAAAGAACCGCCCCACCGACGTATGTTTACCGCAGGTGCCGCACTCGC
>JBGTHH010001131.1:0-4945 GCA_041746275.1 Pirellulaceae bacterium
AGGGTATCGCGGTCGGCATGGCCACATCGATCCCACCTCACAACTTGCGCGAGATTTGTGACGCGACCGTCCGCGTGATCGACGAGCCCGATGTTTCGATGGAAGAGTTGCTCGACATCGTCCAAGGTCCCGACTTCCCGACAGGCGGCATCATCTGCGGGCGTAGCGGCATTCGCCGAGGCTACTTGACCGGACGTTCCACGGTGACGGTGCGCGGTCGCGCCGTGATCGAAGAGACCTCGCGTGGCCGCAGCCGCATCGTGATCAGCGAGATCCCGTACCAGAAGACGCGCGACGCGGTGGTCGAGAAGATCGCGGAACTGGTTAACGACGAGCGTATCAAGGGTATCTCCGGAATCCGCGACGAAAGCGATCTCAAAGAGCCCGTGCGGTTGGTTATCGAACTGAAGCGTGATGCCGATCCAGAAGTGGTCTTGGCTCAACTCTATCAGTACTCTCAACTGCAAGACTCGTTCTCGCTCAATTTCCTGGCGTTGGTCGATGGCAAGCCGCGTACGTTGACGCTGAAGGAAATGCTTCAGGAGTACATTCGCCATCGAGTGACGGTCATTCGTCGGCGGACGCAGTTCCTGTTGTCCAAGGCCCGCCGCCGCAAGCATACCGTCGAGGGCTTGTTGTTGGCGTTGGCGAATATCGATGAGATCATTCGCATCATTCGGGCGTCGCGGACTCAGGCCGAAGCCAAGGTCGGTTTGATGGGCGTCGAGTGCCCTGCGGCATTGATGCAGCGTGCCTTGGGCGACGAAGGCTTTGGATTGTTTCAGGATGAACGCGGCGCGGCGGAGACATACAGCCTGACCGCGGTCCAAGCGGATGCCATCTTGCGAATGACGCTCGGTCAGTTAGTCAATTTGGAACAGGAGAAGTTGGGGGACGAGCATCGCAAGCTGCTGGCGGAGATTCTCGAATACCTGCGCATTCTGTCGGACGAACAGAATATCCTCGACATTATCAAGACCGACTTGGCCGAGATTCGCAAACGCTTCGGCGATGATCGGCGGACGGAGATTTCCGGCGAGGAGTTGGGCGATGTCGACATGGAGGATCTGATCGTCGAAGAGACGATGGTGGTCTCGATCACCCACGAAGGCTACATCAAGCGGACTCCGGCGAGCACCTATCGGGCTCAGCGCCGCGGCGGCAAGGGGCTGAAGGGTGCTAAGCTGGACGACGAGGATCCGATCGAGCACCTGTTCGTCGCCAGCACCCACGCGTACCTGCTCTTCTTCACGAATCTGGGCCGAGTCTACTGGCAGAAGGTGTATGGTCTGCCGCAATTGTCCCGCGAGGCCAAAGGGCGGGCGATCGTGAATTTGCTGAGCTTGGCGGAAGGCGAGAAAATCGCGGATTGCCGCGCGGTGCGCGACTTCGATTTGCCCGATCACTATCTGATGATGGCGACGCGCAAGGGTTTGATCAAGAAGACACCGCTTGAAGCTTACAGTCGTCCGCGACCGGGCGGCATCATCGCGATCAAGTTACGTGATGACGACGAGTTAGTCGATGTTGCCGTGACCAAGGCGGGTGACGAGGTCGTCCTGGTGACGGCCAACGGCATGGCGATCCGATTTAGTGAGGCGGACGCGCGACCCATGGGCCGCAACACGTCGGGCGTCAAAGGCATTCGGCTGTCGAGCGGCGATGATCTGGTCGGCATGGTCGTGGCCGATCCGGATTCCACGCTGCTGACCGCCTGCGAAAACGGCTATGGCAAGCGGACGAATTTTGGACCTTCGACGGCCAGTCCCGAGGCGTTGGCGGAGAGCCTGCCGGATGATTTGGACGACGCCATCGCCATTGATTCCGTCGCGAACGATTCCGTCGCGAACGATGTCGACGTGGCGGGCGAGGAGGAGGAAGACGACGAAACGAACTCCAGTACCCGCTATCGTACTCAGCGCCGCGGCGGCAAGGGAATTCGCGATATCAAAACCACCAAACGCAATGGCAAAGTGATCGGCATTGCTCGTGTCACCGACGACGACGAACTGATGATGATGACCGCGCGGGGCAAGATTCAACGCATGGCGGCTCGCGAGATCAGTGTCATTGGTCGCAACACGCAGGGTGTCCGGATCATGAGCTTGGATGACGACAAGTTGGCCGCCATTGTGCGAGTCCCGCGCGAAGAAGGGGACGATGCGGGCGGGGATGTGATCGAGTCGGGTGAAGAACAGGCGAACTAGTCGGCGCTCTCCCGTGGACGACCGAGAACCGAGGACCAATGACCGCAACGCGACGAGCGCTGATCACGGGAATTACCGGTCAAGATGGGGCGTATCTCGCGCGTTTCCTATTGGATCGCGGTTATGAAGTGCATGGGATCGTGCGACGGTCCAGCACCGAAACGTTCGAGCGCATCAATGCCATTCGCGATCGGATACAACTACATCAGGCCGATTTGTTGGATCAGCTTTCGCTGGTACGCGTCGTCGAGAAAGCGCGACCTCACGAACTGTACAATCTCGCTGCGCAGAGCTTTGTGCCCACGAGTTTCGAACAGCCGTTGCTGACGGGCGAGTTCACTGCGTTGGGCGTAACCCGTGTGCTCGAGGCGATTCGGCTGGTCGATCCCAGCATTCGATTTTATCAAGCTAGTAGCAGCGAGATGTTTGGCAAAGTTCAGGAAGAGCCGCAGACCGAGGTCACGCCGTTTTGGCCGCGCAGTCCCTATGGAGTGGCGAAAGTGTACGGTCACTGGATTACCGTCAATTATCGCGAGAGTTACGGGATCTTCGCTTGCAGTGGGATTCTGTTCAATCACGAATCGCCGTTTCGCGGGAAGGAATTTGTCACGCGCAAGATCACCGATGCCGTGGCGCGGATTAAGCAAGGCCAGCAGTCGACGCTGAAGCTGGGCAACCTCGACGCGCAGCGCGACTGGGGTTTCGCCGGCGACTATGTGCGGGCCATGTGGCTCATGTTGCAGCAGCCCCAGCCCGATGATTATGTGATTGCGACGGGTGTCAAACATTCCGTCCGCGAGTTCTGTGAACGCGCCTTTCAGTGTGTTGATTTGTCATGGCAAGACCATGTCGAAATCGATCCAGACCTGTTGCGGCCCGCCGATGTGAACACGCTGTGTGGCGACGCGGCGAAGGCTCGTCGGGAATTGGGCTGGCAGCCGGAGGTCTCGTTTGCCGAACTGGTCTCGCTGATGGTCGCCGCGGATCGCGAGCGCGTGGCAAAGGAAGAGCCGTGAGAGCGTTCATCACGGGAGTCACCGGGTTCGCGGGTTCGCACTTGGCCGAGCACCTGTTGGCCTGCGGCGATGACGTCCTGGGAAGCTCGCGTCATGGTCGCTGGTCGTTCGGAGTGCCCGAGTCCGTGCGGCGGCAAGTTCCGCTGTTGAACTGGGATTTGGCTCACGGAGTGGATGCCATTGTGCGGCAAGCGGTGCTCGACTTCCGACCCGACGTGATCTTTCATTTGGCGGCGATCAGCGTGCCGAGTGAATGTGGTACGGCTGAACCGACGCCGAGTGCGTTGGCGGTCAACGTCGGCGGCACGCAAGCGGTGCTGGATCTCTGTCGCGGCTGGCCATGGTCGCCACGCGTGATGTTGGCGAGTAGTTGTTATGTTTACGCGCCGGTATCGGCCGAATCGCCGATGGTCAACGAATCGGCACCCCTAGCGCCCAGAGGCGGCTACGGCAAGGTCAAGCTCTGGGCGGAAGAACGCTTCCTGGAGGCAGTTCAACAGGGCTTGGATGGCGTGATCTCACGTTCGTTTCAACATGCTGGGCCTCGGCAATCGCTCGGCATGATCTTGCCCGATTGGGCACGGCAGTTCACGCGGGAGACCGACGAGCCGGGTCGCGTGCGGTGCTTGGACTCGTATCTTGATTTGACGGATGTGCGTGATATTTGTCGAGCCTATCGCAGTCTGGCGCAAGTTGGTCAACGCGGAACGGTCTACAACGTCGGCAGCGGTATCTGCCGACGGAGCGGCGATCTGCTGGAGATCGTCCAGCATTGTGTCGGAACACCGCGGAAGGTCGTCGAGTTGGAACCCGGACGTCGACAGCATCCGATCGCGGATATCACGCGACTTCGTCAGTTGACGGATTGGTCGCCGCAAATCACTATCGAACAGACGGTCAGGGATACTTTGCACTATTGGCAAATTCAAGGAACGGACGCATGAAAATCGCGGTTGTGGGAACGGGGTATGTGGGCTTGGTCACGGGGACATGTTTCGCGGATAGCGGCAACGATGTCACCTGTATCGACATCAACGAGGCCAAGATCGAGCAACTGAATCAAGGCAAGGTGCCGATCTACGAGCCGGGATTGTCCGAGTTGGTAATCCGCAATGCCACCGCCGGTCGCTTGCACTTCACGACCAACCTTCCCCAGGCGGTCAAGCCGGCTCAATTGATTTATTTGGCCGTGGGGACACCTCAATCGCAAGACGGTTCCGCCGACCTATCGGCCTTGTGGGCGGTCGTGGACAGCCTGGCACCTCATCTGGCTGCCGACGCGATTGTCGTCACCAAGAGCACGGTTCCCGTGGGAACCAACGCCGGTATTTATCAGCGACTGAGAGCGCTGACGGGACGGGAATGCGATGTGGCGAGCAATCCCGAGTTCCTCAAGGAAGGAGCCGCCATCAAGGATTTCACGTTTCCTGATCGCGTGGTGGTGGGCGTACGTCGCGAGGAGGTCGCGGAAGTGCTCCGGGAACTTTACTCGCCGTTCCTGCGCACCGAACGACATTTCTTAGTCATGTCGCCCGAAAGTGCAGAGTTGACCAAGTACGTGGCCAACGCGCTGCTGTCCACGAAAATCAGCTTCATCAACGAAGTGGCGAACCTCTGCGAGCGGATGCGTGCCGACATCAACGACGTCCGCCGCGGCATCGGCCACGACAGCCGCATCGGCTTCGCCTTCCTGTTTCCCGGCTGCGGCTACGGCGGCAGTTG
>JBGTHH010001132.1:0-3651 GCA_041746275.1 Pirellulaceae bacterium
GCCGATTACGCCACAAAACGTCGAATCCTCGAAATCGTGTTTTTGAACTGCCGACTCGACGACACAACTCTTGTTCCCACAATGAGAAAGCCCTTCGACGTGCTCGTCGAAGGGCTTCTCGTCTCATCAAGTCGGGGTGACGGGATTTGAACTGAGGGTAGTCGCTTCCAAGTTTCGTGGAACGGGCACATCGTCCGGAGCGTCGAATCGATCCGGCGCAGCGTGGCACAAAGTTCACCGCAGTAGCGGCCGAAAGGTCCAGCGCGCACATGTGGGGTGGCCTTGGACTTGAAAGCCTGTGCGGAATGACGGTTCGTCCTTGGTCACAAACGCGGCCCGCCAATGTTAACGCTGCGTTATCAATCGGAATACATTTCTCGCTGCTCAGAACTGCGGTCGGTGGCTATTACCGCTGTGCCGAAGGACGAATTGAACCTGTGGCGTTCGATGCATCCGCTGTCATCAGGTATCAAGGCACGATACTGGCATCTGGGGCGCGTAGCGGAAATCAGCTTGTGGCCATCGCGTCCAGCCAGTACCTCGAGTGGGCCGGAGAAAATCCAAGAAACGCCCCCCGGAGAAACGCCCCCCGATGTATTGACTTCCGTGGCGAGATCCATTCCATTGAGAGGGCTTTTCGTTTGTTGGGGTGTGTCAATTGGTTCCGGATGACAGCGTCCCACTCCTTTTCAAGGCGCATTCGAGAGGTTCCCAGATGACTGAGCAATCCGAGGCGATCGCAATCAGCAGCGTGGGGATTGTCGTTTTTGATGGAATTGAACGTCTTGATCTGGAGGGTCCGCTCGGCGTCTTAGGCTGGACGGCCAAGGTCACAAACACCACCTTTGACATCCGGTTGATATCCAAACACAGGAAGCCCGTTCGTGACCACCTTATGGGTTGGGAAATCCGTGTCGATGGAACGAGTGCAGATTATGAGCGGTTCGACCTTCTCCTTGTCCCTGGCGGGGATCGGTCCAAGTTCGAGAACGACAACGACCTTATCAACGAGGTAGGTCGACTGGCTGAGAAGAGCAATATTGTCGCCTCGGTCTGCACCGGGGCATTCCTTGTCGCCCCGAATCCAGTGGCCGACCAGAAGACCATGGTCACCCACCACATGGCCAAGGAACAGTTCCGCCAGAAGTTTGAACCGCGAGTCCGCTTGGCCGACAATGCCCGCTTCTACCACGATGGGAAGTTGTGGTCCTCTGCCGGGATCAGCGCCGGCATTGACATGTCTCTGCGGCTCGTAATAGCCGTTTGGGGTGACGACGTCGCCAAAAGCGTGCAATCCTTTCTTGAGTATTTCCCGGAGCCACCCTTTCCGCCCTGAGTTAGCCATCCTGCCACCGCTTTTTAAGACGAGTCAGCATCCGACAGACGGTGAAAAGTCTCGAACTTAGGAGATCGACATATCATCCCGTTTCCCGGTTCGGCTGGTTTTCTGACGAATTCGCCATCAAACTGAAACTACACAAATTCCCACTCGACTGATGCCCGACGGATTTGACGACGACCTTCTGACATGTTTTGAATAGCGAAAGTCTCTTCGATGTCACCAAACGACAACGGCGAACAACAGCCAGTCAAAGTTGGCGAACTTGATCCAACTAGTTTGACGGTTGTCCAGGCTGTTGAGGCGATCCGCTCAGGAAAGTTAACCGCAGTCGAGTACGTGGAGGCGCTACTTGCCCATGCCGATCACTGGTCTGCCTTAAACGCGTTTATCACACTCGCCCCTGATCACCTTCGTGAACAGGCGCGGCGAGTCGACGAGCAAATCGCAGACGGCCTCGAAGTCGGACCCTTGGCGGGAGTGCCGGTAGTTGTCAAAGACAATATTCATTCCGCAGGATTGCGGACTACTGCGGGCACAGCAGCGTTGAGTGGATTCGTCCCGCAGTCCGACGCAGTCGTGCTTCGCGCGCTCCTGGCTGCCGGTGCGCTGCTCGGTGGTAAGACAAACATGCATGAACTCGCCCACTTGCCCAGCGGTCGCAATCCGACCTTTGGCGATGTTCGCAATCCGCATGATTTGAACCGCACATCCGGAGGCAGTTCCGCCGGGACGGCGGCCGCTGTTGCAGCGAGCATATTTCCGGCGGGCTTGGGGTCCGACACTGGAGGTTCTTGCAGAATCCCGGCGGCTCTGTGCGGATGCGTTGGGTTTCGCCCTACCATCGGACGATACAGCCAGGACGGCCTGATTATGCTTTCGCGAACGCACGACACTATTGGGCTGTTCGCGCGAAGCGTCTCAGATATCGAACTTCTCGATTCGATTTGCTCGGGTGAGGCGCCGCGACGAGACCGCGTGACGCTTGCTGGGACGCGGATTGGAATACCGCGAAGCTTTTACGACTCCTTGGATGCGGAATTGGCCGAAGCCGTGAGGAAGGCGCTTGATGTGCTACGAGATTCAGGGGCTGTCTTGGTCGAAGAAGACATTCGAGATGTGCGCGACTTGGCCGCACGTGCCAGCGTAATCCTCGCATACGAGACTCCCAGAGAAATTGAAGAATTTCTTCAAAATAACCAGCTAATGTCCATCGACGTGTTCATACAACGTCTGCAGGACCGCGACACAAAATTAAACATTCAACATCTGGCGCAGAACAGGATTTCCGAACGCGTTTACCGTCAAGCGATAGAGACTGACCGGCCAGCACTGCAGTCCGCCTATGCAGACTATTTCGCGCAGCACGACTTGGCAGCAGCTCTTATGCCGACGACACTTGCTCCTGCTGAGTTGGTGGCGTCGAATCCGGTCCCGTCTCCGTCCAACACCTATCCATCCAGCCTTGCCGGGTTGCCGTGCTTGAGTCTGCCCGGCGGCTTGACTCGCACCGCGAATCTTCCAGTCGGTATCGAACTTGTTTCCCCGACCGGGCGCGATAGATTACTACTTGGTATAGGGCATGCGATCGCAACTGCGTTCGGCGACTTCGCTTGGCCTGATCTGTAATAAAATGAAATTCCGATTTTCTCGATGCTTGATTCAAGCCTTTCAGCAAGGACGAGAGATGCAACCGTACAGATTGGCCGTTTCACTACTGTTTGGCGTATGCGCACTGGCCAGCGTTGGAGAACTACGCGCACAGCAACCCGTGGTCGAACTCTTGATCAATGGCACGTCGGATTCGGAGGCAGATGACGATTTTGTTACTTGGGCTCCGACATTCTGTAAAGCTCGTGTAGTCAGCGGTGTTCCCGCCGGAGGCATGATTAACGTTACGCTCTCAAATGCCAGTTCAAACACGACAGGGAAAGTTCTTTTTGCACAGGCGCAAAATCCGTGGCCAGCCAATGCAACGGCAAGGCACACAACACTTACACTTGCTCTCTCTGGTAGCGGTGCCCCAGTCGAGTTCGTGATTGCCGGAGATTTCGGGCATGCTAGTGTGCAGCGGGACGACACGACGATCATCGCTGAAGACCCATCAGGAAGTCTCGTTGGCGAGGAATCCCTCATGGTACGAGTTCGCAAAGATGCGCGAACATTTACGCCGGGCGAGCGTGATCGCTTACTGGCGGCATTAAGACAGTTGCACATGGTACAAGGCCGGTATGCGCTGTACGTCGCGATTCATCAGGTTGGACTTGGCGAAGCACATAGCGGGTCAGGTTTCCTTCCTTGGCATCGAGCGT
>JBGTHH010001133.1:0-2189 GCA_041746275.1 Pirellulaceae bacterium
CCTCGATCTCGCGCGGAAAGAAGTTGCGTCGATGCGAGGAAAGTTCCATCCAATCGAACAGCCGCTGAATTTCGTCCTGAAAGTGCTCGTGCCCCCGACCTAGATACTGCACCACCGTGATGTCGTACCGCGAGCCACGCAGGTAGCGATCGAGCTCCATCCCATTGTCGTTCAACCAGCCGCCATCGCGTTCACCGCCAACGAAGTACATGGGCAAGCCGCGGCCGTTGTCGGAATATTTGTGAACATAGCGCGCGGCGTTGGCGACGATTGGCATCACTCCGGCCCACAGATCGGGATGCGACAAACCGATGTCCCAGGCCGCGTCGCCACCCATCGAGTGCCCGCTGAGGAAAACTCGATCGGTATCGATCGACAACCGTTTACACGCGTCGCGCAGCGTGAACAGCACACTGGCATGTTCGCGTAAGCTGAATTCATATTCCCGCTGGAATGGCTTCTGCCACTTGGGTGCCAGGACGATGTAGCCTCGTCGCGCCGCTTGGCCCTGACGCGTCTGAGACCGTTCGTCATGCATGCCAGCCCACCAATCGATCTGCTGGAGTTCGCTCGACCCCGCGCCGTTTAACGTCACTACACACGGGTAGCGTCGATAGGGGTTGTATTCCGGGGGCAGTTGCACGTAATACCCGAATTCCGCCTGCTGCTCGATTCCCGGCACGGTCAGTTCGTACAGACCGGTCATGCCCAGCTCGGACACCTCGGATACTGCGGGCGGCTTCATGTGCGCCACCACTTTGGCCAGGTAGCTCGGCGAGCCGCCTTCCAAGCCGCGCAGCGTCTCCAGGATGTCGTCCCGCTCGTGCGGTCGAGACGCGACGAGATACTTGGCCACCAAATCGCGAACCTCGACCAGCGACAAGGCCACCGCCAGATTGTCAATCGCCGCGCCGCTTCCCAACAACCAACCACTAATGGCCAACGCCAACTTCTGATCGGGTTTTAGAGTGTCGTCATCCGCCAATCGTAAGAAATCGGCCATGCGATCCAACGCGTGAATGTTCAACTCGTTTTGAAGTTCCAACTGAACGGCCGCCAGCCGCTCCTTGATTCCATCGTCTTCGACCAACGCGAGATTCTCGGCGAATAATGCCAGCGTTTGGAGATACTGTTGCTCGCGCTTTTCGTAGACGGCCAGCATGTCGCGGACCGTGAGCAACGTCACGCTGGCGATTCCCTTTTCGGGAAAGGCGTTCAACAACGCCCGCACCCGCTCATGTTGACCGGCGTCGCGTCGCAGTTCGATCTCGCGCAACATGCGCTGCGCCAGCGACTGACGCAATCGATCCGCTTGCCCCGTCAATTCGCCCACATCGGGAAACTCGGTGATTAGGCCGTCAAGTTCCACCAGCGCATCGCCAAAGCGTTCGGCTTGAATGAACAAACGGACAACCCGCAGGCGATCGTCCACGTTATCCTTCGCCAAGTTCTGTCGCACCACCGTGCTGATCGTCTCGCGCGGTAGGGAACTGGTCGCGATGCGCATGTCCCAAATCAAACCGCTGCCACGCAAGCCCTCGATCCGCGTGTATACCGGAGTAATTTCCGTGATACCCTGGATCACATCCAGTTGCCCACGCGGTCCCTGCATGGAGAACGTGCGCCGCCCCCACTGGTCGAACGGCGTGACCTGCAGAATCGGCCCCACTTCACCGATGCGTCGCCCCGCCTCCGCCACCGGCTGTTTGATCAAAATGCGCTCATCCGCCAGCGGTGGGCTTTCCCCAAACGACGCAACTTCGAGATTGCGCACGAACGTCCGCCGCAGGCCATCGTCAACGAGGATGATCGATTTCGGACCAGCATCCGGAGTCGCGTTCAAGGGGTTTTCGTTGAGCGAGGCCAATTGAGCGACGCGGCCCTCGAGTCGCAGTCCGCTCTTCATGGTCACCACCGCCCCGGCCACTTCGTTCGCGATGATCCCGACGAGAGCCAACCCGGCGAGAAGTTGCCGAAGACGCAATTGTCGCAACGCAACCATCGTGAAGCTCTCCCTATCGTGGCACAAGCTTTCAGCCGGTGGGACACAGGCTATCCAATTCTGACCACGCACTCCTTCCATTGTGACGAGCCAACCCCCGGCGTCAACATAAAGCGGATGAGAGGCCAAGGTCGGCAGCACACTCCGGCAGCCCTACCATTGACAGTATCCCTACGATCCCGAAGAT
>JBGTHH010001134.1:0-3901 GCA_041746275.1 Pirellulaceae bacterium
CGGCAACAAGGTCAAGGTGATGAAGTATGACTTGCCGGAACTTCGTCAGGCAGCCCAACCGGCCAACGTTCAGCGACTGCTGATGCAAGCCGGAACACGCATCTTCTCGCTGCTAACCGACGGCGACATTGCGGCGTTGGAATGGGCGGAAGCGAACGAACCGCCACGTATCGTTTGGCAGCAGAGCATTGCCGGTACGGTCGATCACCTGTTGGCTGCCGATGATCGTTTGTTCGTGATGACCGAGGAAGGCACACTGCATTGTTTCGGCGGAGCGGAGGTTCGTCCGCGAAAACACCCACGGACAAACGCCGCTGCGCAGTCAGCGGAGACGACACCACCTCCGACTCCCGTTGCGGAAGTTCCGACGGCCGATCGCTGGCGAGATATGGCTGAAACGATCTTGCGCGAATCGGGTCAGTCGCGGGGGATCGCTTTGGTATGGGGACTCGACTCCGGGCGATTGGTCGAGGAATTGATCGGGCAGTCGGAGTTGCAGGTGATCGCGGTCGACGACGACCCGCAACGCGTGGCCCGTGTGCGGCGCAAGCTGGATGATGCTCAGTGGTACGGACGCCGGGCGCATGTGATCGAGGCCAATGCCACTCAGTTTTCGTTTCCACCGTATCTGGCAAACTTGGTCGTTTCCGAACGGCTATCCGGCGCTGGCTGGACCGCGCAAACAACGGCTCCGCAATCCCACGAATTCTTTCAGCGAATATTCCGCGTCCTGCGTCCCTATGGCGGCGTCGCGTGGTTGCCGGTTCCCGCCGATCAACAAGAGAAGTTCACCAGCGATGCCAACGCGGCGCAACTGGCCCACGGTCGCGTGGAACACCAAGCCGGATATACCACGTTAACTCGGGTCGGCCCGTTACCCGGCGCGGGGCAATGGACGCATCAGTACGGCAGCTCGGCCAACACGGTTTCGTCGAGCGACAAGCTGGTGCACGCTCCGCTGGGCCTGTTGTGGTTCGGCGGGCCGACCAACTTCGACGCCCTGCCGCGTCATGGTCAGGGGCCGATTCCGCAAGTCGCGGGGGGACGTCTGATCATCGAAGGTGTCGATTCGCTGAGCGCTCGATGCGTTTATACCGGCCGGACGCTGTGGCGGCGCGAGTTCCCCGATATCGGCTTCCCCTACAAGGCGGCGAATCACTCGTTCACCGAGACGGTCTACATCAAGAACCAGCCCGGTGCCAACTACATCGGTAGCAATTACGTCACGTTGCCGGATGCCGTTTATGTCGTCTATCGTGACCAGTGCCATCGGCTTGATCCCGACACCGGCGAGCAGGTCAGCACATTTCGCTTGCCCTCTACCGACGACGGCGCGGAACGTTCGGCCTGGGGCTACCTTGGTGTGACAGGCGATTATCTGATCGCCAGCGCCTCGCCTCACATTTTCGATGACAAGCGAATTGGCGAGAAGAACTGGAACGCCACGAGCAGTCGCCGAGTGGTGGTGATGGACCGGCATACCGGTGATGTACACTGGTCACGCGACGCCGTGTATGGGTTTCGACACAATGCCATCGTACCGGTCGGCGACAAACTGTTCCTAATCGATCGACTCTCGGAAGGCGCGCTCGATCTGCTGGCTCGTCGCGGCCTGCCCAGCGACGATCAGCCTCGGCTTTCCGCCCACGATTTAAGAACAGGCGAACTACTGTGGAGCACCACCGAACAGGTCTTTGGCACGTGGCTCGGCTATTCGGAGGAACACGACGTACTAGTCCAAGGTGGTCGCACCGGCGGCCGCGAGAGTCTGTCCGACGAACCGTCCAAACGCATCATCGCATTTCGCGGTGGCGATGGCGAAGTGCTGTGGGACGAGCCGATCAGTTATACCGGCCCGCTGGTTATCGTGGGCAATCAGGTGATCTCCTCGGGGCGCAAGGAGGGTGCCCTCGATTTGCTGACGGGTCAGCCGCGCCAGCGATTGCATCCGATTACGGGTAACGAGATTCCTTGGACCCATACCCGAACGTACGGTTGCGGCACGATGTTGGCGTGCGAGAACCTGCTGACCTTCCGCTCGGGAGCTGCGGGCTTTTTCGATCTGGGCCGCGATGGAGGCACGGGCAACCTGGGCGGGTTCAAAGCCGGTTGCACGCCGAATTTGGTGCCGGCCGATGGCGTGCTGAGTGCGCCCGATTACACGCGGACCTGCACCTGTTCGTACCAGAATCAAACCTCGCTGGCGTTGATTCATCAGAGTGACGTTGAGGCGTGGACTTACAACACGCTGCCGCCGCCGAGCGTTGGCGAATCCGTGCAACGCGTCGGCATCAACTTGAATGCACCAGGTGACCGCCTGGCCGACAGTGGCACACTCTGGATCGACTATCCCAGTAGTGCTGGCACTTCGCCCGACATTCCGATCAAGCTCGAAGGAGGTTCCGTCACCGGTCGCTATCGCACTCACTCGTCGTTACTCTCACCCGCGACCGCGGACGAACACGCCTTGACGTGGGTCGCCGCGTCCGGCATCGAAGGAGCATTCACATTGCGGTTGACGCTGGAGGAATCCCGTTCGCAGGCAGCGGAGAAGTCATATACGGTGCGATTGCACTTCGCCGAACCGGCATCGATCGTAGCCGGACAGCGAGTGTTTGACGTGTCCTTGCAGGGCCAGCGAATCGAGCAGGGACTGGATGTTGTGCATGCCGCCGCGGGATCACGTCGGCCACTGGTTCGCGAGTATCGCGGGATCGCCGTTACCGACTCGCTGGTGCTACAACTTCACGCGACACCTGACAGCCTGCCACCCATCCTGTCGGGCATCGAAGTCGTGCGGGACACTCGCTAGGCCCCACGATTCGTCACGGTATGAACCAAAGTGATTGGTTACAATCCCTTTGTGGATTTGTTTTTCGTGGGAGGTTTGTCGTACATGAGTACCACGCTGAAACTGAACGTCGCCGAGTATAACGACATGGTTGCCAAAGGTGCTTTTGACGGCTTGGCCAAGAAGATTGAACTGATTCATGGAGAGATACACGCAAGGAATCCGGCAGGTCCAGTTCATGATGACTTGATTGAATACCTGACGGATTGGTCCAAGGAGAATACGGATCGAAGACAGATCAGGGTTCGTATTCAAAGCGGGCTCAGCCTGCCCGATTTCGACAGTCGACCGGAACCCGATGTGTTGTGGGTCAATGCCCGCCGCTATCTCGACCGTCATCCAGAGGCCAACGACGCGTTGCTGTTGATCGAAGTTTCCGAAAGCAGCTTGACATTGGACCGCGACCAGAAGGCCGAACTATACGCAAAGGCCGCGATTCCCGAATACTGGATCGTGAACATGGTCGACCAGGTAGTTCACATCTTTCGCGATCCCGATCCAAGTGGCTACCGTAAGTTGCACACGGTGGCTTGTGGTGGTTCGGCCACGCCGCTGATTCAGCCAGTGGCGTCCTTGAATGTCTCCGACCTGTTTGGGCGTAAATGAGCCAAGGGTTGAACAGCACCCGCATCACTCCGCATCCGCAGATCGACATCGGTGGGAGTCCTTCGTTGTTAGCTCAAGATCTCCTTCAGCACCTCGCCACCCACATCGGTCAGTCGGTAGTCGCGGCCGTTGAAGCGATAGGTTAGCCGCGTGTGCTCCAAGCCCAGCAAGTGGAGCAGTGTCGCGTGTAGGTCGTTCACATGCACTTTGTTCTCGACCGCCTTATAGCCGAACGGATCGGTCGATCCGTAGTGCAAGCCTCCCTTCACGCCCGCGCCGGCCATCCAGATGGTGAAGCCATTGGGATTGTGATCGCGGCCCTTCGCGCCTTGTGAATCGGACGTGCGACCGAATTCGCCGCCCCAGATGACGAGCGTCGATTCCAGCAAGCCGCGCGCTTGCAGATCGGTCAGCAAGGCGGCGGCGGGTTGGTCGGTGTGCAAT
>JBGTHH010001135.1:0-4839 GCA_041746275.1 Pirellulaceae bacterium
GGGCGCATCATCGTGGCCGGTACGGTATGGACTGGAGCCAAAAGCGATTTCGTGGTCGCCCGCTTCCACTCCAACGGCACCCTCGATTCGTCCTTTGACGGCGACGGCGTCGTGACGACGAATCCGTCCACCAATTCCTTCAGCGGAGCCGAAGCCCTGACGATGGATCGCCAAGGGCGGATTCTCGCCGCCGGATATTACTCGAGCGCCGGATACGCCACGGTGATCCGATATCTGCCCGACGGGACGCTCGACACGAGCTTCAGCTCCGACGGCATTTTCACGCAGGGCTTCAGTGGGTTCAACGCCTACGCGCGGGCGGTGGTCGTCGATCATCTGAACCGCATTGTGGTGGGTGCCGATCTGGTCAGCACCAGCGGAGACGACGATTGGGGACTTCTCCGGATCACGCCCTTCGGTACGCTCGACAACTCCTTTGGAGGAAGCGGCCGCGTGCAGTTGGATGTCTCGGGCACGGGCGGCGATGACAAGCTATACGACCTCGTGTTGCAACGTGACGGTCGGATCATCGTTGCGGGGGACTCATTCGTAACCGGCAATGGTGATGAATTGGCGCTGGCCCGATTCGAGGTCGACGGTAGCCTGGATACGACGTTCAATGAAGTCGGTATCTGGGTCGCATCTCCCCGGCCAAGTGTCTGGGAAGGAATTCGAGCCGTGACGCTGGCGGCCAATGATCGCCTGGTGGCGGTGACCGGATATCAAGGCGACATGGAACTGGCCCTCTTCGACCTGAATGCTGGCTCGATGGCCCAGGTCATCAATGTGGCCCCCACGCTAGGTGCCACCGGCAACAGTAGTGTGGACGAGGGTGCGACGTATACGTTGAATCTGACGGCCAGCGATCCGGGCGACGACACGCTGGAATACTGGGCGATCGACTGGGGGGACGGAACCCAGGAGTTTCGCATCGGCTCGGCCGATCATGCGACGCACGTCTATGCCCAAGGCGGCAGCAGCTATCCGATCACCGTGACGGCCACCGACGAGGATGGTGAGTACGTGGTGATGGCCCCAACGGTCACGGTGAATCAAGTCGCGCGCGGTGAAATCAAGGGGGTCAAGTGGAATGACGCCAATGGGAATGGGATTCGCGATATCGGGGAAGGCGGTCTCGGCGGAATCACGATCTACGTCGATCTAAACGACAACGGGCGACTGGATGCGGGTGAACCGAGCACGACGACGCTCTTCGATGACCCGGAGACGCCTGCCGATGAAGCCGGGACGTATGTGATTTCCAATGTGATTCAGGGGACGCATGTCGTGGCCGAAGTGGTCCCCGAGGGGCGCACACAGACGGTTCCCGGTCCACAGACGCTGCCGCTGGAACGGGTCAGCATGACCGCTACGGGCCTCGAAGGAAACGGCCATAGTCAGGCACCCCAAATAAGCGGCGACGGACGCTATATCGCCTTTCGCTCCGCAGCGACCAACTTGGTCTCCGGCGACACCAACGGCTACATCGACCTGTTCGTTTACGACCGTGAACTCGAAACGCTGGTCCGGGCTAACCTCTCTGAGTCCGGACAGCAAGTGAATCGCGAAGTCTTGAGCTGGTCGCTCAGCGGCGACGGGCGAACGGTTGCCTATGAAACCTGGGCTTATCTGAGCACTCGGAGGATGACCGTTCGCGACCTTGACACCGGAGCCTACCGGTTCGATCTGAGCGGCAACTACGGCGACCCCTCGCTCTCGGCCGACGGACGGTATATGGCATACGACCATTACAGTCAGGATGTCTTCGACGCCAGCGTTTACATCAGGGACTTGCAGGTGCCGCAAATTTGGGGTGCCACTGGTGGCAATGCGCAGAACGGCCAATCCTCGATCAGCGACGACGGCTTGTTTGTGGCTTACACGTCACATGCCAGCGACGTTGTGCCCAACGACACGAACTTTCGCGGCGATGTGCTGGTCTACAGTCGGTCCGGAGGGGCCATATCCCGCGTCAGCGTTTCGTCCGCGGGTGAACAGAGCGATGGCAACAGTTACCTGCCCGACATCAGTGGCGACGGTCGCTACGTCACCTTCACGTCCGATGGCACCAATCTCGTCGCCGGGGATACCAACGGGCTGCCGGACATCTTTGTGCATGATCGCTACACGGGCGTGACCGAGCGCGTCAGCGTCGCCTCCGACGGACTGCAATCCAACGGTCGTAGCGTGGGATCGTCGATTTCGGCCGACGGACGCTATGTGATGTTCTCCTCGGAAGCCTCGAACTTGGTGCCTGGTGACACGAATGGGGTTGCCGATGTGTTCATCCATGACCGCGTTACCGGTAAGTTGGAGCGTGTCAACATGGCAACCGATAGCAGCGAAGGAAATGCCTCGAGCGGGTTACATCCGGGGCAGCGAGCCCTCTCGGACGACGGGCGGTATGCCGCGTTCTTTTCCAACGCCAGCAACCTCGTGGCGGGCGACACAAACGGCTTCATGGATTCCTTTGTCACGGCGACCGCCGCCGGTCGGCGAGCCGGCACGTATCAAGTGACCGTGTCGGCGGGCCAGACGACCGCCGATATCGACTTCGCCAGTCAGGGCCCGATCGGCGAGATCAGTGGCAGACTGTGGCAAGACGAGGACGGTGACGGCAGCCAGGACGTCGGCGAACCGCCCCTCGCGGGCCGCACCGTCTACCTCGATCTGAATCACAACGACCGGCTCGATCCGGGCGAGCCGACGACGATCACGGACAGTTCGGGCGCGTACAAGTTCAGCAATCTGTTGCCCGGCAGCTACGACGTGCTGACCGTCCCTTCAGCAGGCTGGACGCAGACCTATCCCACCCCCGTCAACAACGATTACACCTACATCAACTTCGATGCGAACGATCACGTCTACGACCCAGGGCGAGATATTCTGTACCTGACGGGCCTGGGCGAAGTAAAGCGGTACGATGTCAACACACAAACGTTCCTCGTGCCCTACTCGATCGACAACGGCGCCGTGTTGGGTGCGGACATCACACCCGCAGGCGATTTCCTGTACGTCGCGGGGGGCACGACCGACACGAAATTTCACAAGATCGACCTCAATACCGGAACCATTACCCCGATTCCCTACACGGCGGAATCCGGCGAGGAGGGTCCCTGGGATGTTGGGATCACCTCCAACGGATACGCCTTCCTGTCGACCCAATTCGGCGGTTCCGGCACCGTTCCCCTGCGACGATTGGACCTGAGCAACGATTCGCTGACAACCGAATTCACGACGCAGATGGATCGCAATATCTGGACTAGTTTCGACAACTCGAAGTTAGTCCTGGCCAGCTTCGTCCAGGTGCCTAAGATCTACGACGCGGTGACAGATACGTTCACAACGCAAGTGATCACGACAGGCAACAATGCCGTGGCCATCAATCGCGACAATTCGTTGTTCGCCTCGGCCGAGTACATGAAACTGCACGTCTACGACGAAACGTTCGGTACTCCGGTCTTCACCTCCCCCGAAAGCTATGAGTACAACGGCGGTGTCGTCTTCGACCCCGTCCGCGATCTAATGTACGTGGGCAACAGCGACACGAACCGAGTCGTAGCCTACGACACCAACACCTGGACCGTGAAGTTCGAGTTCACGGGATTCCTGCATGGCGTGCAGCGATATCAAGACTATTCCGAGGGTCTGATTTCGATCAGTCCGGACGGGCGCCTGTTGTTTGTCAGCACCGGTGACGCAATCCAAAGCGTGCGGCTGACGCCACGTCATCGAGTTGAACTGGGCGATGGCGAGATCGTTACGGGAGTCGACTTCGGCATCGTCGACGTCACCGCACCCACGGTGAGCACGCTTTCTCCGGCCGACAACGCCACAGGCGTGGCGGTGGCCACCGATCTCGTTCTGACCTTCAACGAGACCGTGCGGAAGGGTGCCGGAAACATTGTCATCAAGAAGTTGAGCGACGACTCGATCGTCCAGACGATTGATGTGACGAGTGGAGCGGTGACGATTTCCGGCACGGTGGCCACGATCGATCTCTCGCCGGACTTGGCCGAAAATACCAGCTATTACGTGACCGTCACGGCAGGTGCCTTCGAGGACGCCAGCGGCAACGCCTTCGTGGGGATCAGCGGAAACAGCGAATGGACTTTCACCACGCTCGTTCCCACATCAGTGCTTGATCGACGCTTCTTCTATAACAACTCCTATTTCGACAATAACCAACCAGCGGCCAACGCGAACGACGACGCGGCCATCGCCACCGACAAGACGGCACTACTGCCGGGAGGGGCGGCGACGTTCGCTAACTACACCAGCTATAGCAAAGGCATCAACGGCCTGATGTTCGACATCCAGGGTCTTGCCAACCCGGGAGCCGTCAGTGCGGCCAATTTTGAGTTTAGAGTTGGAAACACGAACGATCCTTCCGGCTGGGCGGCGGCCCCAGCGCCGCTGAGCGTGACGGTGCGCGAGGACGTAGCTTCTCCCGGAGTGGACCGCGTGACGATCATTTGGGCCGACGGTGCCATCCGGAAACAGTGGCTTGAAGTCACGATCAAGAACGACGCCGAGATCGGTCTCGCGAGCCCCGACGTCAGCTACTTCGGTAACGCAGTCGGCGAGTCAGGCAACTCCGCCACGAACACGTTCGTGGATGGTTCGGACTTTGCGGGAGCGAGAGACAATCCGCACAATTTCCTCAATCGAGCGCCGATCGATGATGCCTTCGACTACAACCGCGACTCGTTCGTGGACGGCTCGGACTTGGCGATTGCCCGCGACAACAACACCAATTTCCTAACGGCGCTAAAGCTGCTGACTCTCGCCAGCGGCGACCAGGCTTCAATCGCCATTCAGTCGGGAGAGACGGAGTTC
>JBGTHH010001136.1:0-2795 GCA_041746275.1 Pirellulaceae bacterium
TTTTTATTTTCCGCTACGCCAACCGCCACGCGATCGCGTACAAATCACGCAACGTCTTTTCCCGCAACAAGAAACCCGCCCTCAGCCCACAAATTCCGATCTTCCCAGATCAGGAGTTCTGATCTTAGAGTCGATGGTCGATTCAGTCGCCTAACGATTAATTTTTCCAGGGTGGTCCGTACTAGAAACGACTTTCTAACCCGGTTCAAGCATTTCGAACCGGTTTTCTGACCCGATTCATTCAGACCGAAAAGGAACAGCCCGTTGGAGTGGAAAATGGAGATCTTGGGCAGAACTGTGGACACGGGGGTATTGAGCTTTCTGCGGGGATTGCGGGATGCGGGCGTTCCCGCCTGGCAGCGATTGCAGGCGGCACGAGCGGTCAAGTCGAAACAGGGTTCGAGTAACGTGAGCGGGACGAGCTTGTGAGACCCAGCATTGACCAACCTGGTCAACGCACATCGACTGGTGGGGCCCACGAACTCGTCCCCGCCGTGGATCCGCGGTCGCCTTTTCTTCAGCCTCTCACTATACTCATAGCTCAAGACAAACGACTCCGGCGATGCCACGACGCTTTCCGCGATACTAACACTTACAAACAACTGTTCGTCCTGTGTCGAGCCGCACTATGCCCCGCTCGTGTTGTACTGACTTCGCCAGTTCGCTGACAATCCACCGCAGGCAACTGCTCCGCGCCGGCGGTTTGAGCCTGTTCGGCTTGGGTCTGCCGAAATTGCTGTCCGCCAGTGCGCCGGCAACGACGCCCGAGTCGAGCTTTGGCAAAGCCAAGTCCTGTATTCTGCTATTCATGTGGGGCGGGCCAGCGCATCAGGATACTTGGGACTTGAAGCCTGATGCCCCGGCGGAAGTGCGCGGCGAGTTTCAACCGATTTCCACCAACGTCCCCGGCTTGCAGATCTGCGAGCACTTTCCGGAGCTGGCGAAACGCGCGGACCGACTGGCCCTGATCCGGTCCATGACCCACGGTGATGTGAACCATACGTCGGGAACACACTACCTGTTGACTGGCGAGCCACCTCCAGCCGACACGAACGTCCGTGTACAGTGGCCGCATATCGGTTCCGTGCTGGCGGGGCTGGGGCGCGGCCGGGGCGCTTTGCCACCCAGCGTGTCGTTCCGCCCCAAGTTGGAGAACGATGTCCCACGCTTCGTGGAGCAAAGTCAAGGACAATTCGCGGGCTGGTTGGGTGGCGTGTACGATCCGCTGACCATCGATCACGATCCGAGTCGCGACGATTACCATGTGGCGGATTTGGCCTTGCAACCCGAAGTTTCGATCCGCCGACTGCTGGAACGCCGCGAGTTGCGCGAGTCGCTCAATCGGCAACTTGCCCAACGGGCCTCTGCGTGGGACACGCACGATGCTAATAACCGTCGCGCGTTTGAATTACTCACATCGGCTGCGGAACAGCGCGGTGCTTTTGACTTGGCACAGGAACCCGCGGCACTGCGCGATCGCTATGGCCGGAACCCGCACGGCCAATCGGTGCTCCAGGCTCGGCGCTTGATCGAGCTTGGCGTGCCGCTGGTCACCGTCTTCTGGCCTAACGATGGCATCAAGAACGTGAGTGTCTATTGGGACACTCACAGTCGCAACTTCATCGATTTGAAAGAACGGTTGATGCCAGCCGCCGATCAAGCTTTCTCCGCGTTGCTTGACGATTTGTCGGAGCGCGGCCTGCTTGACGAGACGCTGGTCGTCTGGACCGGCGAGTTCGGGAGAACGCCGCGAGTCGGCCAAGTCAACAGTGACGCGGGTGCCGGCAAAGATGGTCGTGATCATTGGCCGGGCTGTTTCACCTCCGTACTAGCGGGCGGGGGAGTTCGCGGTGGAGTCGTCCATGGTAAGTCCGATGCTCAGGCCGCCTTCCCGGCCGCCGATCCGGTCACGCCACGCGATTTGATCGCCACGGCCTATCATCTGCTTGGTGTGCCCAGTGACCAAACGCTGAAAGACACCAGCGGGCGTCCGCACTTCATTCGGCCCGGCAATCCGATCCGCGACTTGCTGCTCTAGCACCTGAAATCGGGTGCATCAAGTCGCCATTGCCTGCCCCCAGAGCGGACCAATCGCGAGTCTACCGCCTGCGCTGAACACGTAAGCTCGGAAAGCTGTAGCGCCATCGAGTCAGCGGGATCGTAAGCTTTTCCACAGTTCTTGCTCGGCAATGTCGAGAACATCAAAGAGCCCGATCTTCTCCCCTGCCACTCATCACACCCAGCACCCCGCCGCCTCATGCTAGTGTTTCGCGTCTGTTACCTCGTCGGACTACTTTGGTGTCTACCTTGGGCAACGTGTAGCCGCGCGGAAACGGTTGAACGGGTTGATCTCCGCACCGAGCCGCCGGAATCAATCGACTACTTCGTCGTGGTCTGCGCTCGCGAATCAGAACCATGGGGCACAGGGCATACGTTCGTCGTGTGGCTGGAAACGGATCGCCGTAGCGGTGAGGTTTCTTCACAGGGCTACGGGTTCTATCCCGCAATGGATCGCGTCGTCCTGCGATTGTTCTCGGGAGCCGGAGTGATCCGCGATGAATCGACTCGCCCCGCTTCGCTGAAGCCCTGGCTCTTAACCCATCGGTTGATCATGCAAGTCGACCGAGCCGGGTTCGAGGCCAGCTTGGCGGTGAAAGACCGTTGGCAGCAGGCGGGATATTCGTATCACCTGCTCAACCGAAACTGCACGCACTTCACCCACGACGTGGTTCAATCGATTGGGCCCGCGACTCCCAAACCCGTTGTGGGGGAACGTCCGGCTTATTACCTCACGC
>JBGTHH010001137.1:0-4080 GCA_041746275.1 Pirellulaceae bacterium
AGCCAGCGGTGCGGTGATCGCCGATGCCGTGGCGGTGCTGACGGCGGATGAGTGGAAATTAGCTCAAAAACAGTTCCCCATCATGGGTGCGGTCGCGGATAAGAAACAGTCACCCGCCACCGTGACACCGCTGCCAACCGCGCCACCGTTGGTCAAGGTTGTGCCTAGCCAGCCGTTAACCCGCCTGACTCCACAACAACTCGACGCGCTGCTCGAACAGCACTTGGGAGGCATCTCTTCCGCACCGCTACTCGACGACGAAGGCTACCTGCGTCGCATCACGCTCGATCTGATTGGCCGACCGCCCACGCTCGATGAACTCGATCGCTTTGCCTCGGAGACTGCGGCGGACAAACGCGATGCGGTGGTGCGGAGGCTGCTAAGCTCGCCCGAGTTCGGCGTGAACTGGGCGAGTTATTGGAGCGACGTGATCAGTTACCGTACGCCTCAGCCCGAGCTGACTTTCCTTAACTTTCAAACGCTCAAGGACTGGTTGGCCGCCGAATTCAATGCCGGAGCGACCTGGGACGAGACTGTCTATCGGTTGCTGACTGCGACAGGCAAAGTCGGCGACAACCCCGCTGCGGCCTTCATCGGCTTTCATCAGGCGGATCGTTCGCGATTGGCCGCCGAAACCACTCGCGTCTTCCTGGCAACGCAGATCCAGTGTGCCGAGTGCCACGATCACAAATTCATCGAGATGCCGCGCGAAACGTTTCATCACTTCGCCGCATTCTTCGTGCGCACCGAGGCCAAACTTCCTTGGAACGACAGCGATCAGATTGAAGTGAAGGCCAAGGACAAGGGCGAGCACAAAATGCCAGGCGGCCGGGGCGAGATGCAGCCGGTGGCCTTTGGTGCAGCCGAGGTGGAGTTGGGCAAGGGGGATTTGGACCGCCGCGTCGAACTGGCGAGTTGGATCGTCAGCCCGGACAACCCGTATTTCGCCAAGGCCCATGTCAATCGACTCTGGTCGCGACTGATGGGACGCGGCTTTTGCGAACCGGTGGACGAGATTGGCGAACTGGCCGATCCGGTCTTGCCGGAAGTGCATGCCGCCTTGGGCGAACACTTTGCCGCGACAGGCTTTGATATCAAGGAAACCATTGCGTTGATTGTCGCGACTCAGGCTTACTCACGCGCTCTGCCCAGCGATATCGATCCAGGAACGCGGCCATTTGCGGTCGCCGTCACCAGTAAACTTCGCGGCGACGAAGTTTTTAATTCGCTGGCCGTGGCGATCGACTTGCCCAATGCCATTGGCGAGCAGGGGCAAGCCACCGCCGCCGTTCGCTTCCCCCCGCCCCCCAAGAGCACTCGCGACTTGGTTAACGACGCCTTCGGCTTCGATCCATCGATCGACCGGGACAGTGTGTTGCGAAGTATGAAGCAAGCGATGTTCCTGATGAACAACGCGCAGGTGCAACAACAAATCAAGGCGGAAATCACCGGCACATTGTTGAATCGACTACTGACCGCCGAGCCCGATGATCGCAAGGCCATCGAAACGCTGTTCCGTCGCGTCCTGGCGCGCCGCCCAACGGAACAGGAGTTGACGATCGCGGTCGAACACCTCGCGGCGGTCGGTCAACGTCATGAAGCCTTCGAGGATCTGCTGTGGAGTTTGGTCAACTCGACCGAGTTCACGACAGCGAGATAGCTCGCCACACACCCGCCGACCGACATCCACTCGCTACGAGGAAAACCGATCATGCGACGTACTTTTGTGGAAGCTCGAACTACAGCCCAAGGCGCGATCGACCGGCGTGGTTTCCTGCGACAATTGTCGGTGGCGACGGCGGTGGGAAGTGTCAGTCTGAGTTGGCGAGACCTCTTGATCGCGCGGGCCGACGAACTTCAGCGGCAAGGCAAGTCGATGATCCTGTTGTGGATGGACGGTGGGCCCAGCCAGTTCGAGAGCTTCAATCCCAAGATCGGTTCGGCGAATCAGGGCCCGGCTCAGGCGATTGCCACGAACGTGCCTGGCGTGCAGTTTGCCGAGGATTGGCCTCAGACAGCTCAAGTCATGGACAAGATCGCCTTGATCCGTTCGATGCAAAGCCAGGAACGCGATCATTTCCGCGCGATCAAACTGGTGCGCACCGGTTATCCGATCAATCCCACCATTCCCTATCCGACTTGGGGTTCGGTGGTCGCTCACGAGCGAGATAACGTGGCATTCGATTTGCCCGCGTTCGTGCGCATCGGCAAGCCACGGATTGCCACGCGTGATGTGAATTCAGGAGTGATGGGCGCGAATTACGAATCGTTCAAGATAGACGAACCGGGTCGGTTGCCCGACGACGTACGAACGCCATCCACTCCCGAGGTGCTGCGCCGCAGGTTGTCCCTGGCGGGAAAGCTCGACGCCGAATTCGCACGGCAAGGCGGCCAACAGGCGGTGGGCGAGAAGGCGGCCATTTATCAGCGCACCAGCCGCTTTGTGCTGAGCCCACTGCTCGATGCCTTTGATCTGTCGCGTGAACCCGACAAACTCCGCGATGAGTACGGCCGCTCGACGTTCGGCCAAGGCTGCCTGCTCGCGCGACGCTTGATCGAAACGGGCGTCAGTTTTGTCGAAGTCTTCAGTTCCGGCTCGCTCAACGATCAAGGCTGGGACACGCATAAAAACGGCTTTAACGAGAACCCCGTGTTGGCTCAGGAGACCGATCCTGGATATGCCACACTGTTGAAGGATCTGGCGGATCGAGGTCGCTTGGACGATACGCTGGTGGTCTGGATGGGCGAGTTTGGTCGCACACCCAAGTTCAAGGCAGCCGGTGGTCGCGATCATTATTCCGACGGCTGGATCACTTGTTTGTCGGGAGGTGGCGTGAAAGGTGGGCAAGTGATTGGGGCGACCGACGACGATGGCGTCGCTGTCACCGAGCGACCGGTCGGCGTACAAGATTTGTTTGTCACGTTCTGTCACGTCCTTGGACTCGACCCGCGCCAGGAGTATCACACCGACCTGAATCAACCGCTCAAGCTGGTCGAAGGTGGAGAATTGATCTCGGAGCTGTTTACGTAAATCGTAATTGCATCACAGCCAGTTTTCGAATCGCCGCCGGACGAGACGCTAAAATGTCCGCACTGTCAGACAGAATGGTGTTGGAATCCCGCACGCGTCGTCGGTCTTGGCGTAAGTTATTCTACGGCCTCGACCATCCGCAATGATGGAATGGAATGGCAGCGGATGGTTTCCCGAGTCGCTTGCCTCGTCGCTCGCCGGTCTTTCCCATTCTCGCCTCCCTGATCGGTGCCACCCAAAAAACGGAAACAGGGGTCAGAAAGTTTCCGCTCAAATCAAGAGTTCTCAAGGTATGGTGATGACGGCACGACAATTCGCTTGCCCACATTGTCAGGGTGTGTTTCAAATCGAGGCATTTGCTCACGCGGAATCCTTTGCATGCCCGCACTGCCTGCGGATGATCGCCGTGGCGATTGAACCGCCAATCGTCGAACCACTCGTCTCCGAGCCGCCGATCTCCGAACCACCGGCTGCGGAGCCACCAATTACCGAACCGCCGATCAGTGCCCCGCAGATCACTGGTCCACCCATCGAAAGGCGATCGTTCGCTGCTCCGGCGGCGGATGAGGTTCCGCAGGTGGTGCCGGAGCGTCAGCGCCGTCACGACATGGATCCGCGTCGACTCCGCCAACTCGAGTCGGACGAACGCGCCGCCAGAAAGCTGGTGAAGAATCTCATCCTGTGGGTGAGTTGCGCGATTGTATTGACATCGATTCTGGTTTACTTCCTCAAGCAAGGCCCGCCCTAATCACGCCGACTTTTCCAAGTCCAGCCCAATTTGGTAGATCTCTTCCGCGTCGAGCACTTGATCGTTGGACTCGAACAGTCGCCGGATGGCCGCCTTGTGGATCTTCATCTTCGTACCGCCGACCCCAATCGCGCCATAACACGCCGCGCCATCGCGTTCGACCGCGCGATCCATGACTTCGATCCCACCGATGCCGAGTGGCGGAACGGCATTGAGATCGACGGCCACGCGCAACGACGAACAAGCGGCTCGTGCCGTGCTCGTCAGCAACTCGACGCCGGCGGCTCCCGCAGCGATGACG
>JBGTHH010001138.1:0-4013 GCA_041746275.1 Pirellulaceae bacterium
AGGTTGAGAGGAATTCTGCTTCTGTAAAGTTGAAACTTTGCAACAATGGCTTTCCAGAGGAAAGAACCTCCCAGCCGGTCCCACCCCAGATCGTCCCAGGACTCGAGTAGAACTCGCCTACCCCGACATCACATTTCCCCAAAAGATACATGATGGCTTTTCTTGGCATCTTCGGGAGCCACATCACACGCTGTTCGATGAATAACTCTCGACATAACCATTTGGTGGCCTCGACATCCGGGCCGTACTCGAGCAATACCAACACTGCATTGGCTTGCGGTTGTGACTTGACAAACTCAGCAAATCCCCGAAGCAGCCAATCGCTGTGCTTACTGCACTCCTCCCACTCGGCGTTGGAAAGTGACGGATCGGGAACCCACATTAAACGAGAATGGTTAAACACTGTGAACTCGTAGGTCGCGAGATAAGCTTGGAGCTTTTGCAGATCGTCCGAAACCTGGCTGTCCTTAATGTCCTCTCGGTTGTAGACCATGGGAATGGCCAGCTTGTGAAATGTCTTGCCAATCCTCTCAAACGTTTGCCTCGTGAAGCTCATTTCTGCGTTGAGGCAAATCTTTGCGTCGACAATTCCCTTAATTTGCACCTTTCTGACATACTTTAAGAAAGGACGGGCTAGTCGGGACTTCCTCATTGCTCTCATCAGTTCGTGCGTTCCCACATGCTCAATGCCAACGGCATAAGGATAAAACAAGTCAACCGCCTGTCCAATTCGGCCCAGTACAGCGGGGGCGATTCCTGAACCAACAAAAGCATCATAGCCGTCAAATGAACGCTTCAACTCGATGTTCGAAGGACGCCGCTGCAATCTCTTGAGATCGCCGACGATGGCGGTGTGACTATTGGCAACCCCAAGTTGATGGATATATGGCTTCCACTTCTGCATTCGCCAGGTGTCAGCCACAGGCGCGAAATGTGCCAGAGACCCGATCCCATCATTGGCGAATGGCAACAGATGCGCATCCGCTCCGAGATCGCGAAAGTATCGCATGATCGAAAAGCCGTTGTTGTTC
This sequence comes from Pirellulaceae bacterium, assembly GCA_041746275.1. Taxonomy (GTDB): domain Bacteria; phylum Planctomycetota; class Planctomycetia; order Pirellulales; family Pirellulaceae. Next base: position 1,032 of record JBGTHH010001138.1, read on the forward strand.
ATATTGCCAATGACAGCAATTCTCATCGTCTCTTCCTTGTCCGTTGCGGTTGAATGCGGGACTATTTTCACGTCTGTTAAATAGCGGCCTTTAGTTCCGTCGTGTCAGGGAAGTTCACGAGTACACCCATGCCCTGCTTTTGGAAGACGACCATGCTGCCGAGAGCTACTGCAGATGCGCCGCCCTGGTGAACTACATCGCCGATATGAGCCACCATGCCCGCACCGCCGTGAGCAATGACAGGGATCGACACTGCATCTGTGACGCGTTGAACTAAATCGATGTCGAAACCACTCCAAGTGCCCTCGCGATCAATCGCGGTCAGCAGAATTTCGCCGGCGCCAAGGCCTTCGACTTCGCGAGCCCACACCACAGGGTCGTATCTGGTATTGTGATTTCCGCCATTCGTATACACAGTTTGCTTTCCCCCGAATTTGGACTTGACGTCGATCGAAGCAATTACCGCCTGGCTGCCATACTGACATGCAATCTCGGTGACCAGCGTGGGACTAGTCAATGCACAGGTATTAAGGGCCACCTTCTCAAAGCCAATATCGAATACCGACTTGGCATGGTCCAGCGAGCGGATCCCGCCACCGTAGCCGAGGGGCATAAAGCACTCGTTGGCGATATCGGCCAGCAGCTTCAGATTTGGGCTGCGTCTCTCGCGGGTGGCGGTGATATCGAGAAACAACAGTTCGTCCACCTCCAACTCGTTGAAGATGCGAACCGTGTTGCAGGGGTCGCCGACATAGGTAAACTTAGCGAAACGTACCGTCTTCACCAGACTTTCGTTACGCAGCAGTAGGGTGGGGATGATGCGAGTTCTCAACATTGTTACAGCCCTGCAAAGTTCCTGAGAATCTGCATTCCAAATCGATGGCTCTTCTCCGGATGAAACTGTGCGCCATAAACGTTGTCGCGCCCCACGGCCGAGTCAAACTCCAGCCCATAGCTGGTGCGCATCAGGGAATGGGCCGGGTCGTCGACCTGCACATAATAGGAATGCACAAAGTAGTAACGCGGTTCGCTGTCTACTTCGGTCGTTAGCGGGCTGGGGGTGACGGGCTGGGCTACATTCCAGCCCATGTGCGGCACCTTTAGCCCGGTTTTGCGAGGAAACCGAACGGTAGCGCCAGCGATCCAACCTAACCCGGGCAGTTTACCCTCTTCACTCGAGCGGGTAAGAAGCTGCATGCCCAGGCATACTCCCAGTACAGGAACCCGCTCCACCAGCGCTTTGTCGTCCAGTACCTCGCGCAGACCGGGTGCGCTGTTGATTCGTCGCATGGCGGCATCGAAGGCCCCCACGCCGGGAAGCACGAGTTTCTCGGCCATACGAATGGCCGCCGCATCCGACTCGATGCGAGCCTTAACGCCTATTCGCTTAAACATATTGAGCATGGAACCCAGATTGCCCATGCCATAGTTAACGATTGTAATCATACGTGCTGCTCACTGGGGAAGCAGTATTTCAAATAGAAACTCATAGGCACCAGATTCGCCTTGGCCAGGCCGGCAAAAAGTGGCCGCAGTCGCTCGAATCGCTTTTTGTACGTCGGGTAATCGTGCCAAGAGCGCGGCGGAGAATTCATGATTCGGAGATATTCCTCTTTCGACAGCTCCAGGCGTTTCTGAAAATACGCAACCAGCTCTTCCTCGATATGAGGAGGCGTATTGTATTCAGCCCACGCCTGTTCGCGCGACTTACTGCCAATTCGGGCCAAGGCCGATAGGGTGTTATTCCGCAGGTCGGCACCAAATTTCTCCGGCATGTAGACGCTGTGATAGAAGGCTGTCATCCGATTTTCCAAATGATGCCCTCCGTAATACTGCCAGCCGCACTCGCGTTCCAGAAACTCGCGTGCATCCTCTTTGCTATAAGCGAGATACCAAAAGGGGCGAATCTTTCGGATCCGAGCGGCACAAGACCACCACATGAACCGCTGGAATGTCATCAATGGATATGAATTCATCGGTCGGCTGCCGTACATCCGGTGAATCGACTGAATGTACTTGCCGTCAAAGTAGTTCCTTCCGACGGGCGTGATTCCTTCGGTCATAAAGGAGTGGCCCTCGAGTACATAACGGACGCCGTACTTCCACGCCGCACGGTACATCACTTCCGCCAAGGCGAGGTCCGTGGCAGCTTCGATTTCGGCTACACCGGCTCGGAAGAAAGCTCGGAAGATGTCATCGGATTCTTTGTTGTCAGTCACATGGGTATAGAGATCTACGTCCAACTGGCCGAGAACTTTGCGAATGTTTTCAGTGGCAATCGCGGAGTTCCAGGTGTTGTCATAATGCACTGCGAGCGGCCGGAGTCCCCATTGCTTGGCGAGGTAGACCATATAAGACGAGTCCGTGCCGCCACTGACGCCGATCACACAATCGTAGGGTTTACCTCGTCCCGCCGCCTTGATGCCATCCACGATAGAAGCCAGCTTCGCTTCGCCCGCGGGAGTACCTGTGCCATACTGGTGTTGGAGTTGATCCACTTGGTGGCAGTAGTTGCAAACACCGTCTTCGTCGAAGGTAATCGCATCGACACGTTCGTCGTAAATGCACCGCGTGCAGACACGAACACTTGCCCGCGCCAGGTCTTGTTCGAGCGGCAGCGAACACGCCGCTTCTGGCCGGACGAGCGGGCCGAGTGCAAAGTCTGCTTGCGTCGAGCACGCATCATGGTTTGATAAAACGCGTGAACTAGGTAAAGACACGTGCAACTCCGTTTGCGAGGTCCTCACGGCAGACGACGAGAGGCACGCCGTTTCCATCGACCTCCAATTTGGTAAATTGGATCACTAAACCGTTCCCACCGCCAATGGGCGACCGGTTCTCAATGACCCGAGTTTTCTAGCTCGCACAATGACTGTCACTCTCATGCCGCCTTGGACTCTTCTGCATCATATATTAGGCGGACTTCACCATCATCGCTTACTTCGACCTTTCCGATCACACGACACGGCGTGCCCGCGCCAA
>JBGTHH010001139.1:0-5119 GCA_041746275.1 Pirellulaceae bacterium
GGCTACATTTTCGAGGCAAAAAAACACTAAGTCGTGATCCTTCCACCATTTACAGAAAATCGCACTTGGAAGATCCGCTATAAGATTGGGGCCTATCGGTGGCGAGCTACCTGAACGTCGTGGGCCTGATGTGGCACGTATTGGATCGCGACCCGTCGAGCCTGCCGCACTATCAACGAAAGAAACGCGACCGGCTTCTGGACCTTGTCATTTTCGCCTCAGGATGTCCACCGGCAGACATCCTGCAACGGTGCTTACCGCGCGTCGAACCGCCGTGCATTGAGACCTCGATGGAGTGCGCCTTGCGGGACTACGGCGATTTGAGCCCACAGGAAATGGCGGCCCACTTCCTGGAGAACCTCATGTGGAGTTTGGTCGAGGAATGCCCGGACCTACTCGACTGAGTTCTGTGGAGCAACCCGAGCAGGTCAAAGGCGCGTTTTCTACAAACCCCCGACAATCTTCAAGCGAACCTCGCGCGCGCCCGCGCCCGAGAAGCCGCCGAGGGGCCGGAATGGCCCCAACCTGCCCATCCCCGGCCTTGTCCCGAGTCATTTGCATTACCGCTAGCCGAAACGGAGCCCTCGCGCAGAGACTTCGAGAGTCTGAGGGGAGTTGGATGCGGGAGCAACCGCGCGGGTTTCGGGCGGGGCCAGAGCGCGACGACCAGCAGCCTGGGGGTCTTGGAAAATCCGGCTGGTGGCGATACCGTTTACTTCACGAGTGTGCTGCTCACGGCAGTTTTCCCAGATGCGTTTGTTGCCTTGCGGCGCAGTCCAGCGCGCATCGGTCCGACACGCCGAAATGGCTTCGGTCGATGTGACCGAAGCGCGAAATCGAACGCTGGCAGCCTTCAACCTTTGAAAGCCCACCTTCGCCGATTGCAGGAATTGTGCGACAATAGCTTAGTGATTATAGTCCAGCACACACCATTGCTCCAGAAATCGGACAGTAAATGGCGCGAGCCGATTTAGTAGCCGATCTTGTCGCCTACGGCATTACCGGTGATCGAGTCAAGTTCAGAAAGGCTGTCGAAGCGCTCGTTGCTGAAGAGAGAGCCAAGAAGCACGTTGCGCTTGCAGAAAAGCTGAACCGCCTTCTTGAACTCTCTCCAGCCGAATCATCAAATGGACCGGCGAATGGCGCGAGTACGTTTCAGCAGCGTGCGAGTAGCCTGTTTCTGGAGACCATTCCCGAGAAGCGGCTTGATGAATTGATCCTTCCTCCTGACGTGCTTAGCGTTATCAGGGAAGTCGTATCAGAGCATCATCGAGCTGATCTGCTGCGATCCTACAGCCTGGAACCGCGCAATCGGTTGCTGCTGATTGGCCCGCCTGGAAACGGAAAGACGTCGCTGGCGGAAGCGATCGCGGAAGCGCTGATGGTGCCAATGCTGCAAGTAAGGTACGACGGAATCGTCGGCGCTTATTTGGGAGAGACCGCTGTACGACTTCGACGATTGCTGGAGCATGCCAATACGAGAAAGTGCGTGCTGTTCTTTGACGAGTTTGAAACGTTAGGCAAAGAGCGCGGCGATACACACGACACAGGTGAAATCAAACGCGTTGTCAGCTCGTTGCTGCTCCAAATCGACGAACTACCGAGCCATGTCGTTGTCGTTGGTGCTACGAATCATCCCGAATTGCTCGATCGCGCTGTCTGGCGGCGGTTTCAAGTTCGCGTCGAATTACCGCAGCCAACACCGGCACGATTGGCGGAATGGTTTGCCAGATTCGAACGTCGCATTAACCAGCCTTTGGGTTTCTCGCCCGAGACACTCGCCAAAAGGCTATCAGGAATTAACTTCGCAGAGGCTGAAGAGTTCGGGGCGTCCGTCTTTCGGGCATACGTGCTGGGCCAGCCCGAAGCCAACATCAAGAAAATTGTCGATGAGTCGCTCAAGACTTGGAAGGCTCGGTCCGTCAAAATTGCCGGTAACAACGGAGACGATAGTTAATGGCGACACGTCCTCTGTTGATCTTTCCCTCGCCCCAAATTGCTGATCGAGACAACGCAGGAAACGCATTTGGGTCTAGCATTCACCGCCCGACCGCAAGTCGTCAAGGACAACGGGTTGAGCCCATGTTGACGGCCTTGCAGAGGGCGTTCGATGCCCGAGCTGTTGAAATTCAGCAAACCGCTACCGGAATCGACCCTGAGCAAGTTATTGTCATCGAGACGATCGGAAGCATCGAGAACTTTGCCAGTGCGGTTTCGAGAATCGACGGCTTAGAGTGGCTCGGAGAACTCGAACTTGAAGAGATCGCTCCTGACGAAGACTTCTACGACGCGAAGAACACGGACAAGGAAATAAACGGCCGCTTGTACCTCGTAATGAGCAATCAGCAAGCGCTTAGTCAAATCTTGTCGCTTTGGACGCAGTATCAGCGAAACCAAGACATGCCGTGGCCCCTCGGACTGACCAAATTCCGTGACGTCTTTCTAACCCTTCACCAGATTAGGCGCTGGGGCATTGAGGACCGATTGCACGAAACTGGCATTCTTGACAATTGGCGGGAAGACCTGACGCACTTTCCAAATGATCCGGTAAAACTTGAAATTGAGCTATGGTATCGCCGGACGCCCGAACAACGACAGTCCGCAGAGAATTCCACCAGCCAACTTGTGACACACGCGGGTGGTCGCTTGCTTCACCAATGTGTGATTCAGGATATCGCCTATCACGCATTGCTTGCCGAACTGCCGCGTCGTGAGATCGAGCGAATCATCCAGAATCCGGCTACGGAACTGGTCAAGAGTGACAGCATCATGTTCTTTCGACCCGTCGGGCAGATGGCGGCTGGCAAGGAGTCCCTTGAAGGCGAGACGCAAAGTGTACCAAGTGCCGACCGTCATTCGTATCCAACTGGTGATCCCGTTGTTGCCGTCTTCGACGGCCTACCGATGGAGAACCACGTTTTGCTGGCGGATCGCTTGATCATCGAAGACCCTGACGATTACGCGCCCGAATATCAGGTCCGCGATCGCGTCCACGGAACGGCGATGTGCTCGTTGGTTGTGTGGGGCGACCTCAGCGACCGCCAGCCACCTTTGACTCGTCCCGTCTATGTTCGGCCCATCATGAAACCCATTCGCTGGCATTCCACTCCTTGGCCTGAAGAAGTCCCGCGCGAAATGTTGGCCGTCGATTTGATTCACCGTGCAGTGCACAGACTATTTGAGGTTGAAGGCGACGAGGTTCCCGCCGCCCCTACCGTCAAGATCATTAACCTTTCGATTGGCGATCCCAGCCGACCGTTCTACCAATTGGTCAGCCCGATCGCCCGATTACTCGACTGGCTGAGTGCCAAATACGGCGTTCTATTTATCGTTAGCGCAGGTAACCAGAGGCAAGATATTGAACTCGGAATCAACGAGTCACAATTCCAAGAACTGCCCTCGCTTCAGCGAGAAGAACTCGTCATCCGCAAACTGTACGAAGACGCCCGCAACCGTCGTATTTTTGCTCCTGCCGAATCAATCAACGGCATTACAGTAAACGCCATCCACCGAGACAATTCGAACGGTGGCGCAACCGGGCGGTTGATAGACGTTTTCTCGAATCCTCTCCCAAGCCCAATCTCGGCGTTCGGCAGCGGTTATCGACGGTCCATTAAGCCCGATATTTCCTTTCCTGGCGGGCGAGTTTTGTACAACTACTCACCCACAGAAAGTTCGATGCAGTGCTTTCCTAGGCGGGTTGCTCCAGGAAATCAAATTGCAGCGCCAGGAACGCAACCAGGTGATCTCAGCACAGTCGCATTTGGAGCCGGCACAAGTAATTCCGCTGCGTTAGTCACTCGTACGCTAGGCGTTTGTTACGACGAGGTGCTCAATTTGTTTGAAGCGCAAGCGAGCGACATCGATCCGAGTACGTATATTGCTCCACTTCTGAAGGCGATGATTGTTCACGCTTGTTCGTGGGATGAAACCGGAGAGAAACTGCGTAGCGTACTTGGCAGCCAGATCGATGGTCGATCTGTTAAGCACTGGATCAGCCAATGGCTCGGCTATGGCGTACCCTAAATCGATCGACTAATGGAGTGTACTGAGCAACGAGCTACGGTCCTCGGGTTCGGACAGGTGACCGACGGTGTAGGTCACGTCTTTCATTTGCCACTACCACCATCTTTAGGCGCAAGGACAGACCGCCGCCGCCTATCTGTCACGCTTGCTTGGATGTCGCCCATTGCGCCGACAACGCAGAAGTACCGTACCGCTGCGTTATGGTTTGATGTGCCCGGTCGCAAGTTGACGCCAACGCGGATAAATGCAGATCACAACGCCGTCCGTCGCGGAACAGTTCAGCATGAAGTTTTTGAGGGGAACGACGCTGTCGTCATTACTGGTGGCGATCAGCTCACGGTTAAAGTGAATTGCCGCGGCGATGCGGACAGATTGTTAGCTCCAGTCCCGTACGGATTAGCCGTCACGTTAGAAGTTGCCGACGGTGTTCCGATCCCGATTTATGATGAAATTCGTACGCAAATTCGATCTCGTGTTGACATCCGAGCAAGAAACCCAGCTCCACATTCGTAATCGACACCTCGTAATTATGGGTGAACGAAGCGCCTTCAACTTGCTTAGCGCGGCCCCAGTGCGCTTCGGTCCGACACGCCGGGGCAGAAGTCGGCTCGCTATCTGTTTGTCGCAGACAGCTTCCATCGCTGGACGCGCGTTGTGCGATCCCTTGCGACGATACAGTCCCGATAGTCGCTCTTTGCCTATCTTGACGTTGATTTTGGCGTCTCACGTTATGAGGATAACCGTATACCGGAGTCCCGACCCCGGGCAGGTCGCGGTTCGATTTCCGGTGGATCGGCCGTCAATCGCGGTGCATCTCGTCTAGCAACTGGCGAATCTCGTCGATGGCCATCCGCTCACGCCGCACCTGCTCGACTTCATCTTGCTGCGTGGCCGTCGCCTTCGCTGCCACGTCCACGAACTTGGCATACGACCTGATCGACGTTTCGAGCCAACCGATGGCAGCCCGACTCGGAGCCGGTTCGTGGGCATGGTCCAAGTGAACGCTCGTATCTCCGCTCGCACGCTCCTCGACGACGTAGAGACGATTGGCCTGGACCCAGCCGATTTCCGCAGCGAGCGACGCGTTGGCGGG